>NZ_VPEN01000100.1:0-1808 GCF_013417135.1 Acinetobacter sp. YH16051
ATTGATCAGTGAGTGCTACTGCTGCTTTTACCTCAGGTTTTTCATTCGCCTCTCCACGTAAGGCATTAAATATCTCTAAGTTTAATACTGGTAAGTTCATAGCTCCTAGATCATGTTCAATTATTTGGTCAACATAACCACTTTGCTTACGTCTATATAAATATTTATTAATGAGCTGATTACTTAGAGATTTTTCCTGCATAAAACTAGATTTGATAACTAAAATTCTGTTCATAGTAAGGTTCCTAATATGAATTTTAATTAGATTATCATTGATAAATTGGATACAAAAGTGATAATAAATCAACTCATTGATTCCCAATTGGAACTAATATGCGTGTTAATGATCTGAAAAGTTTGATGGCATTTATTAGTGTTGTTGAACAAGGAAGTTTTACTAAAGCATCAGAAAAATTACATCTGACTCGTTCCGCTGTCAGTAAGATGATTTCAAAGCTTGAGGTACAGCTCGGAGTAGTACTTTTTAACAGAGATACACGTCATTTAGCTCTCACAGAAGAAGGTAGTATTTTCTATGAACATAGCCAGCGGGCTGTACAAGAATTATTAATAGCTGAGACATTATTTGAAAGTAATAATCAAAATATTCAGGGAATGATACGTATCTCTATGCCTGTATTATTTGGACAAAAGTTCATTGTTCCGATATTAAGAGACTTAGCAGATGAACATCAAAATTTGAATATGGTTCTTTCTTTTAATGATCGTTATATTGATTTAATTGAAGATAATTATGACCTAGTGATAAGAATTGGTAATTTAGAAGATAATAGTCAATTAATGGTTAAAAAGATTTCTGAGCATGCAATGTGGCTCTGTGCCACACCTGAATATTTAAAAAGATACCAGGTTCCTGAGAGCATCAAAGATTTAGATAACCATCAGACTATTGGATATTTGAAAAATGGGCAGCTTGAAAAGTGGATATTTCAAAGTTCTCATCATAAAACTATAAAATATTTGCCAAAAAATAAAGTTCAAATGGATGACATAAAAAGCATATTAGATTATGTACTAATGCATGGAGGAATTGGTTGGTTACCTTCCTGGTTGATTCAAGAATATATACAAAGTGGTCAATTAATACACCTACTTACTAACTATTCAAGTACTAACTATCCTATTCAAATTGTATGGAAAAGATCAAATTTCTTACCAATACGTGTTCGTACTACCATTGATAAAATAGCTTCATCAATACAAAAAGATAGCGTCATTAAATAAGATTTATAAGAGAGGAATTCTAAATTGATAGTAATACAAAATCTTTCTAGTTTAATTTTTAAACACGGATTTATTAAGCTTTCCTAAAATTAACATAATACACGTTATGCGAAATTAGAAAAATGAGTTTATTGCACTGATATTTATCTGTTTTTTAAATTTTAGACCTGGGTTGGTGCCCAGGTTTTTTTATTGCGTATAACAGCCATTATGTTAAGTTAAGCGAAGATTCACTTAAAACAAGAGCTTTAATTTTTACGGCTTTTTCGAAATGATCTAATTTATGTTGCATGATCCACCAATTAGCTGCTTCCATTAAAAGCTCAGGATTATCATTTTTATTCTTGAAAAAGGCATAGAAAGATAAACCTACGCTATCTCCTTTTTTGTCAATTTTTTCATTACATCCATGAATAAATATTTCTCTTAACTCTTTTCTCATGTTTTTAACTTTCTCTAAAATTAATTACGAAGCCCCGATCTAAGATCAGGGCTTTATTTATTTCTACCTTACATTTCAACAAGTATTGATTCGCCTGTAGAACAGTCTCCATTACGCCATT
>NZ_VPEN01000101.1:0-1736 GCF_013417135.1 Acinetobacter sp. YH16051
ATATTATTTGTTTAGTGTAGATTGTTTATTGCACGTAAGAAGCGAACAAGCGAAGTCCTGTGAAGTTAAAGACCTGAACGCAATAGATCGACAGGCACAAAAGCAGCAGGCATAAAAATGGGCTATCAGTGCGTCAACACCATAGCCCTTGATGAACATTAAGAAGGAATGTCCATGACTAAATTTTATGGGGAAAATACCCCTTTTACAACTGCTACACCTGAAAACTATTCTAAATTCGCCAATGATTTCCTGAAAAATCGGACTTTACCCACTGTCAGCCCGTGGGAGTGCCACGTTAGTAATACGTGGCAAAACTCGAAGGCTCAAATTCCATCTAACGAAGTCCTAAAAGATTGGCAAGCGGCTAACGAAGTAAAGTTGGTTATTGATGATCAAGGCAATCCAAAAATCCTACTGGTGTCTGCACCTGCTGAACATGAAATAGCGTTTATAGATTGGATTTCATTCTCCTTAAAGCGTTACACGTTTTCGGATCACTATATTGGACTCTCAGAAGAATTTATTAACGATGCCTGCATAGAAGCAATGGGGGAAAAGTTAGAGCAAATTTTCGGATTTAAAGTCGGTAAAAAAAGAAAAAATGGCAAAAACTTCTATGAACAATGTTATGAAATTATTAATCATGATGATGTCGTGGTCGGTGATCTCTGCATAGGTGGTCAAAACAACACAATGCTTGTGATGTTATCTGGTCAGGGTTGCTTGATGGGTGACTACGGCTGGCAAGAAAAGTTATATCAATTCTTAAATAAGGCGCAAGGCGCAAAAATTACAAGACTGGATTTAGCACATGATGACTACGATGGTACTTATTTAGATATTGATGATCTGAATGAAAGAGAAACGAACGGGGAATTTTACTATTTTGGAAAGCCTGCACGTGTAACTTGGTTCGGTGATTGGAAATATTTAGATAGAGATAAGCTAGGGCGTACTTTGCAGATCGGTTGCCGTACTTCAGATAAAATGCTTAGGGCTTATGAAAAAGGAAAGCAATTAGGGGATAAAAATAGCGACTGGTTAAGGGTTGAGGTTGAGTTAAAAGCAAAACATACAATTATCCCTTTTGATGCGATTATAAATCCCTCTGATTACTTCATTAATCTGTATCCGTGTTTTAAAGACCTGTTTAAATACGATGATCAGGTTCAATCAAAAATAGAATATGTAAAAAGATCATTGAAAATAAGTATAGAAAAAGGGGTGGATATATTTCGCCATCAATTCGGGCGTTGGTTGGGGTTCTTCCGTCAATGGTTCGGGGATGATGAAACATGTATACAGGCTTTGGCACATGATTTCAGTGTTCCAAAACGATTTAATATGACTAAACAGGATTGGACTAGGGTGCATCCTGATTTTTGTGTTCCTTCGGCTATTTGTGATTGGTGATTTTTAAGGGCGCACTTTACCATTGAATCAATGAGTGCTTAACAGAGATGGCGGAGTGCCATCGAACTGACGGACTATGAGTTACTAGCCTTTTCCTCTCTGCTTACCAATTTGAAGGCATTTGCGCGTAATGACAGGTACAGCGAAGCCGAATGGAAGGGGAAGGTTGTGTGGTGTGTGGCGTACCGTGTACGCACACCCACACCACACAGCCTTGATTTATATTATTTGTTTAGTGTAGATTGTTTATTGCACGTAAGAAGCTAACAAGCGAAGTCCTGTGAAGTTAAAGACCTGAACGCAATAGATCGACAGGCACA
>NZ_VPEN01000102.1:0-1731 GCF_013417135.1 Acinetobacter sp. YH16051
AGGGTTTTAAAGCTTAACTATGACGGATTGACTACTAACTATGACGGATTGACTACTAACTATGACGGATTGACTACTTAACTATGACGGATTGACTACTAACTATGACAAGTATATATTTGTCATATATTAAAAATTAATGGTTTTATTTTGAATAAAAATCACGTTGTAAAATCAAATCAAGTAATAGAAGCCTCATATCAATTAAGTGCCGTAGAGCAACGAATTGTCTTAGCTGCCATTTCACGGATTCCAAAAAATCAGCCTATTACAGATGATGAGCTATATCCTGTTAGTATCAATGAGTTAAGGCAATTAGGTGTACATGAAAAAACTGCATACAGAGATTTAAAGGAAGGTATTAATAGACTCTATGAACGATCTATTAACCTCAGTATTGATGACAAGTCTATAAAAATGCGATGGGTACAAGAAGTTCAATTTCTAGATAGTCAAAGTGTCATTGGTATTCGTTTTTCAAAACCAATTCTGCCTTTCATATCTAATCTAAGTAGAGAATTCACCAAATATGCCCTGTCAGACATCGCTGGAATAAATAGTGGGTACGGTATTCGTATTTATGAGCTACTTGTTCAATATCGACAAATAGGTAAGCGTGAAATTTCAGTTGAGAATTTGCGGACAATGCTTGAGCTTGGTAAAAAGTACCCTTTATTCGCAGATTTCAAGAAACGAGTAATTGATACTGCTATAGACCAAATAAACGAATGCAGCCCTTTAAATGTCACTTATGAACAGAAAAAGACTGGTCGTAAAGTTACTAGTATTATTTTGTCATTTAAAGAAAAGACTAAGAGTATTAGTCATCCGAATACAGATGTACCTAAAGAATTTTATAAACTAACAGATGCTCAAATTAATATGTTTGGAAATCAACTTTCTCGTTTACATGAACTATCACATCTAGCACAGCAAGGTGAAAGCTATGATGATTTAGCTATAACAATTAAAGATATGTTGAGAGATCCAAAACAGCAAAAACAGTTTTTACCTTATCTAAAAAACTTAGGCTTTAAACTTTGAGTTTATTGGAGAATACACTTATTGTATTCTCCAATACGTATCGTTAATACACAGTAATACAATATGAAAACAAGTACAAAATACAGTGTTAGTGATGCTGCAACACTGTATAAAAAATCTCGGGCCACACTCTACAAAGATATAAAAAACGGAGTATTAAGTCGTGATCATGATGGTTCTATCGACTTTTCAGAATTACTTCGTGTCTATGGTGAGCCTTTTGGTGGAACAAACTCAAAACGTCTTGATACGTCTCCAAGACAAAACATTGATACACCTGAATACACTGATAATACAGTTGTTGAACTCAAAAATCAGATTGAGTTTTTAAAGAAACAGTTGGAAAAAGCAGAAGATCGGGAAACGAAGGCAAATGCTCGTATTGACACGCTACTTACACTTATTGAAATGAAGCCACCACAAGCCAATATAAGCACGTTTACAGAGCAGCAATCTGACCAGGATATAGCAACAGATCCTCGGTCAAAAAAACCAAATGAGGGCGGATTGACTACTCAAGAAATTAAACGCATTCCAGTGCCGGAGCATATTGAACCAGAGCCTGAAAAAAGGGGCTTCTGGAGCCGTTTTTTCAAGCCCTATGGGTGATAGGACTATTTAATCAGACTAATCAAAACCGTGGAACATTGATTGTTTTTTGATCGTGAAACATGAAAAATCATAAAA
>NZ_VPEN01000103.1:0-1723 GCF_013417135.1 Acinetobacter sp. YH16051
ATCTTAATTCTATTAGATTAATGATAATACTATCATTTAATTATTGCATTAAGTCTAATGATAGATATTGTATGCGATTTGGCTCGCTATCATTCAGGTATAGTCTTTTGATAAAAAAAGCATGACTAAAAGCCATGCCTTGGGAATTCGTATAACGTGTATTATGTTAATTGTAGGAAAACTCAATAATTTTCTCTTTTCATTACTTTTCAAAAATATATTTTTTTTCCATGCTTATAGGACAAATAAACATATATTGAGCTTTAAACATTCCGTTTTTATCTTTTTTAATTTTTTTTACAGTCTCTTTAGATTGTAATACTTGTTCCAAATTTGCTAATAAATCTGTTTTTGCTTTATCTAGATCATTATTAAAAACACTCAAATTATATTTTTGATAATTACTCATGGCATAAGTAATAGCATCTAAATTCGTTTTATTATTTACTATTACGTCTGTAAAAAGGTCATATGCAACCAAACAGTAATTTTTGAACATATCTTTATTTCGAGCTAAAAATTCTTCTTTTTCACCTGCACAGCCAGATTTGTCATAAATAAACTTATTTCTATAATAATCGCTATCTTTTGGTGAATTTAAAATTACAACCCCATCCGGACTATACGAAAATAAATGATATCCAACATATCCTCCATAGGAATTTTTAGCATTTACTTCACCACAAACCACACTCTCACCAACAGAATTTTTGATTTCCCTTAAATTTTGAAACTTTGTAGAGTCAGGATCTTTCATTTCCTGCTTTACTTTACTTTGAGCCATATTTAAAAATTTATTTTTTTCAGCATAAACAGAACCAATTAAAAGAATATTAAGAATGATGAAGTATATTAATTTGTTCATGAAGTCCCCGTTATTTAATGAATAGACCATAATTTAACATAATGGTGGTTATACGAAATTGACAATATGTACAGGATTCTGTACATTTAGGATTGTAAAGTTTCAATCACTACCGCCTAGGTAGTCTAGCTAGCAGCGTTTTGACGCAGCTTACCCTATGAGGGATAGATATATGCATGTATTTACATATACGGACGCACGTAACAATTTAAAATCTGTTTTAGATAAAGTAATTGATGATGTAGACGTTGCTTTTATTACAAGAAAAGAAGGTGGCCATGCTGTAGTAATGGGACAAGATCATTACGATAGCTTAATGGAAACGTTATATCTCCTTTCATCTCCAAATAATGCAAGTCGTTTAAATGAATCAATTGCTCAATTACGTGCAGGGAAAACAAAACACAGAGAGTTGATTGAGGATGACGAATCGTAACGTCGAATGGACTGATAATGCCTGGGATGAATATATCTATTGGCAGACACAGGATAAAAAGATACTTAAGCGTATTAATACCTTAATCAAAGAATGTCAGCGAACACCTTTTGAAGGAACAGGAAAACCAGAACCTTTAAAAGCTAATCTTTCAGGATTTTGGAGTCGTAGGATTGATGAAAAGCATAGATTAGTTTATGAAGTGACAGATGAACGAATCTCTATAATTCAATGTCGATTCCATTACTAACAAGATCCCCTATTTTTAGGGGATTGTTTTTTTATTTAATACAAAATCTCATATGCGAAATTTAGGTGTTATTCCATATAACGCCATTAAAAAGATCTTTATCTTTCTGCCTATTTTCTTCAGTCTTACTTTCCGTGCTTAAAAACTTTTCAAAATCGGTTAGTTGCCCCTT
>NZ_VPEN01000104.1:0-1680 GCF_013417135.1 Acinetobacter sp. YH16051
GAAANAAAAAACCGACCTCTGAAAAAGATAAAAATAAGCCCCAAAAGTTGGGGCATTTTGAAATCTTTTTTAGAGGAGATTTTAGTTAGGTTTAAACCTTGATGTTTCACCTCTCAAAATCTCAAAAAATTGAGATTGTTGTTTTTCATCGAGAAGCATCGTTTTTAATCTGCTTTCAAAGTCTGCCATTTTTTCGCTATCTTTTTTCAAGTGCTTGTACCTTTTGTCCCGTGCAATGCTGAAAGCACAGCTCGAAAGATGAACGCTCCCCCTTGGGTCGAATGCAATAAATTTATGATCTTCGATAGAGTAGGTTTTGACTTGATCAACCAGTTTCACTGTTGATTGATTTTTCTTAGAACCGAAGCCAAGTTTTTCTAAAAGCGGATAAAACTTTTTAAATTTTTCAGGTTCTAACAGCATGTCTGCTATACGTTTCGCAAAATCTTGAAAGGATTCTGTACCCTCAGAGTATTTGCTCATTTCAGGCATTTCTGACAGCTTGTGAGCGAATAGGAAGCGTTGCGGATCTGTCATTTTGGTGAATAGGTCAGGCGTGTTTTGATCTCGTTGGGGAGATACTGATTTTTCAGAAATTTCCGTTTGTTTTTGCTTAAACTTGAAGGAAAATCCTGAAATCGCACGACCTGTTTTGTGCTGTTCGACCTTAACTTTAATGTCTGTTTTTTCATTAATTTGATTTATGGCAATGTCTAAAACTCGCTTTTTAAAATCGTTCATTTGTTTGTATTCAGTATCTAGAACACCAAGTTTTTGTCTAAATTTTTGTATCTCAATAATGGGTGTTTTACCTGTGCTACGCCAAGCAATCAATAATTCGTAAAGTCTTACAGCGTAAGCACTTGTAAGCCCTGAAACTTGTTCTATATCGTATTTTGTAAACTGTTCTTCTAGGCGAGTAATCAATGGAATGATGGCAGGGGCAAAAATTAATTTAACAACCGCCTCTTTCTCAACATAAATAACTTCACTCACCCATCTTGATTTATGGTGCTGGATATTTCCCTTATCGCTAAGGCTCTGATAACTGAATTGCCTTGCAAATAGGTCATCACAAGCATCTTTTAATGCTTGATATGCAGTATTTCTATGTGCCGAAAATTGATTGATGTAGCTTTCAGCGTGAATGATCAATGGGTCATTTGCGTTAATTCCCTTGCCACTTTGACGAGCTTCAATAATCGCTAAAAGTATTAATCTTTGCTCGACTAAATCGAGGTTATAACTCGCATTAATTAACGCATTATCTTTAACAACTAAATTACTCATTATGTGACTCTATTATTCTTAGACGTTTATGTGACTTTAATAATTAACGTCACAACATGCAAGGTAAACGTCACTTTATCTTTTGAAATTTTCATTTTTTTGCAAGGTAAACGTCACTTAATTGCAAGGTAAACGTCACTTAATGAAGCTTGAAACGCGCACACAGCAATGCTTTCAGCGTGTCTAAAAGCATTTAAAAGCTTAAAAGATTATTAAAAGCCAAAAAAAAATTAAAAAGCATTTAAAACTGCCCTATGTTTTCGCTTCGCTCAAACTCTATTGAATCTCGCTGCGCTCGATTCCTGGGGGCAGTTTTTTCAAATATCCACTAGGACGCTAAAAACAAGAATGGATTCGCTTCGCTCATAAAGCTTTATGCTCGCTTCGCTC
>NZ_VPEN01000105.1:0-1678 GCF_013417135.1 Acinetobacter sp. YH16051
AAAAACAAAAAAAAGTTAAATTTTCAACAAAATTAAATTATAATTACTTTGGGTAATCGGTCAATTTTTTAACCTTTTCGGGAATTGCCAAGCCAACAAGTGCATTTCCGCTTTCTTTATCATACCAATCATCTACACACCATTTAAAAATGCGATTTGCCATTCCCTCAAGTACAATAGCATCGGTTAAATCATCCTCATCAAAATCTTCTTCTATAGGCTTAATCCCTCCAAAAGGAAATATTGTTTTCTTTCCCCTCAAAGCATTAAATACAAGATCATAACGCTCTGCATTTGTTTTAGAACCGCTTTTTACTTCAGCTTTAAAAGCATACTTAAAAAGCTCTTTAAAGCTAAATTCATCCGCAAAACGAATATCTTGAGCCAATCTATTAGCTTCAGGAAAACGTTTTAACCATTGTGATATCAACCATTCTCCCTCCACCCAACCGTCTAATATAATATGAAAATGATAATGGTATAATCCTCCTGGACGAATAGTGCATTCTACCTTACGAATACCCTTAAAAATTTGATATACTTTTTGATACTTTGACCTTTTGGTCAATTTATAAATTGCCCTCCATTCTTTCTCCATTTCAGCAATACGCATAACAAGTTCTTCCCCCACAACAGTAGGTAACGTAAGAGTTACAAATACAGGTTGAAATAATTCCTCCAATTGAGGTAGATAAGCATTGATAAGGCGTGCGGTCTTTATCCTATTGCAAGTTAAACACCAACGATTTTTACAATAAGTCGTGTGTATTTTACCCACTTCATTAGTTAGAAGTGTTTCAGCACAATAAGTACTATTCTTATAAGATTTGAAAAGTTTAGACTTTGGATTGAAATTCATCAGCGATAAGGATATCCCCTTGCTGACGTACTTAGACCATTGCTTTTTTTTAAGGGTATCCTTTGAGGTATCCCTTTTTTGTAGTAAATTTGCCATTGTAAAAAGACTTAAACAAGCTATCAAATCATATGGGCCTGCCAGCCCGATTAGATAGCTTTTTTTGTTTTTAGATGTTACCAAAAGTAACGCTTTTTTTTCATTTTGGGGACAGTAATGCTAACTTATCAAGAGGGGGGTCGAAAAGTATCGCTCAAGGGTCTTTTTGCTCTCGCAAAAAGCATGTAGGTTTTTTTAGCATTTTCCGAACAAAACAAGTTCTATTGCTTCGCCCACTCATTGAACTCTTTTATTCTCTTTTCATCAGCCTTAATAAACTCGATAAATCGCTCCTTACTTTCTCGCTCTTTTTTAAGCTCTTTGGCTTGGTTACTAGTGAAAAAAGAAAAGGCTAACACAGCCAATAAAACAAAAGCAAATATTCCTACTACTCGCATTCCAAGCATAGGCGTTTGAAACTCCTTTTTTGCCTTTTCTGATGCTTTCTCTATTTCGTTGATGTAGTTCTTCATCTTTTCGTCTAAAGGCTTTAAATCGACTGAAAAGCTCTCTATACGGTCTAACTCTCCACGTAATTGGATTACAGCTTTGTTTGTTATCTCTCGTAATTCATTTTGTTGTTCTTTCTGTGTCTTTTCGTGCGTTTTAAGGCTCTTTTCAAGGTCTTTCACTACTTGTACTACTACTTTTCCTAACGTTTCGTTAGATATTCTCTTTTCGCTCATATCGTTTATTTTAATATCCTATTCCGTGTCCTCTGCT
>NZ_VPEN01000106.1:0-1650 GCF_013417135.1 Acinetobacter sp. YH16051
TTAGTAGATTCATTTAGTTTATTAATATTTTCTTGTTTTGGCTGTTCTAAGGTGCCTTTAAACTCAATTCTATGAGTAAGATCTTCAATATGTTGCATCAAAGACTTTTCTCTTTGATTTGCTAACTCTAACTGATTTTTGAGTAAAGAAATTTGATCTTTTAATACATTTTCAACTTCAGATTGAACGTGTACCTGTACATCCTTCTGAACTTGTTCAGTGCGTGTACTGGACTGAACACTGATTGGATTGCCATAAACTCTAATAAGTTCCGATAAGTCTATAAGACCATCATGATCTCTTGATAATTCACCATTTTTTAAAGCCTCATATATTGTTGTACGTGATTTTTTAAAGGCTTTACTTGCGTCCATGACGCTAAATTTTGTTGTGTTCAATGTAATCCCTCAGTGCGTGTACAAGGATGTTCGTGTGAACATCCAATCTGAACATGAAGTTTATTTTGTATTAAAGCCTACTTTCTTTAGATAGGGGAGTAGTTCTTCAAATTTTTGTGGATCTCGTAGCATTTCAGAAATTCGAACTGCAAATTGTGAGTAGCTTTCAGTACCTTGAGAATATTTATTCATATCTGGAAGCTCAGATAATTTACTGGCAAAAAGATGACACTGTGCATCGGTAAATTTTGAGAAAATCTCAAGAGCAGTTTGCTCTTTAGTATGAGCTATAACGACTTTTTTCAGTTTAAAGGTGAATGAAAAACCAGAAATATTACGTCCCTTTTTATGTTGCTGACATTGGACGTTAATATCCGTGTGTTCATTAATTTGGGCAATAGCTAGATTTAATACTCGATCTTTAAAATTTCCCATTCTTGTATATTCATCATCAAGAACGCCTATTTTTTGTCTGAACTCTGCAAGTTCAATAATAGGAGTTTGACCCGTACTGCGCCAAGCAATTAATAATTCATATAATCGCACAGCATAAGCGCTGCTGAGATTACTAATCTGTTGTAACTCATATTTAGTAAATTGTTCTTCTAAACGTGTAATAAGTGGCACGATTGCAGGGGCAAATATTAACTTTACTGTAGCCTCATCATCGATATATCTAATCTCGCTCACCCAGCGACTTAAAACATTCTCTACATTTCCTCTTTTATTAATTTCTTGATAGCTAAATTGACGTACAAATAGATCCTTACAAGCATCTTTTAACGCTTGGTAAGCTGTTTGTCTTGCAACATTAAATTGATTTACATAACTCTCAGCATGCACTTCTAAGGGGTCATTTGCATTGATTCCTCGACCACTATCTCTTGCTTCGACGATAGCTAATAAGATCAAACGTTGTTCTACTAAGTCTAAGTTATAACTCGCATTAATTAAGGCATTATCTTTAACTACTAAGTCCCGCATTTTATTTGTCTACATTATTACTTATGAATATAAATCTATAATAATAAATATGTAGATTAATGCAAGGTAAACGTAGTTAAATCTACAAAAAAAATAATGTAGATTATTGGTAGGTAAACGTAGTCATATTGGTAGGTAAACGTAGTCATATTGGTAGGTAAACGTAGTCATATTGGTAGGTAAACGTAGTCATATAAGCTCTAGAAGCCTTTATTTACAAAGACTTGATCCTCTCTAAAAGCATTTAAAAGCTTAAAAATAATTAAAA
>NZ_VPEN01000107.1:0-1648 GCF_013417135.1 Acinetobacter sp. YH16051
GTGATTCAGCGAGGATTTCACGTGCTTTGTTGGTGATAGTTTTATTTTCTCGTTCAGCAATGATTTGAAGTTTATCTTTGAGATCATCTTCAATTCTAAAGCTCACCGTTGTTGTTTTTTTGCTCTCTGCCATTAATTCCCCTTTTTTCTCGTTGTCTAAAAACGTTGACGTACAAGGCTCTAAGGTGTGTTACCTATGCGTTTTTAATTGGTTTGTTAAAAATATCTCCAAATACAAAATTACAGGCACGAGGGCGACGATACACAAACGGGGACAAAATGGGGACATTTTTACCGTTTATTACCGTCGCGTACTCAGGGGGCTTTCCCCTGATACCCCGAAGCCTCTACGAGTCTTTTTCTGACGCGCTGCGCTTGTCCAACGATTCACAGACAGATAAAAATTTTATCTGCCCGTTCACCGTTTATGAGTCAAACGGGAAGATAATTATTTTGAAGGTTAAGGGGTAATTTTTGTGGCTAATAAAATAATGTTAAAAACGAAGCCAAACGGCACAGAAACCGTTCTAAACTTTCAGGGTAGATTTGGGTGTTTGATAGGGTGATCGTGTCTTAAAATCGTTTTGAGGGGCTTTAATGCGGATGAATGGGCGGTTTTAGTAAACTAACTCGCCCGTTTAACATAAAAGGGATTGTATGAATCAATTTTAGCTAGAGTTTAAGGTTGTTCAAATTAATGTACAATGATTGCACTGTATAAATAACCAGGTGTAGCATGTATGGAAAAGCACTTTATCAATGAAAAGTTTTCACGAGATCAATTTACGGGGAATAGAGTTAAAAATATTGCCTTTTCAAATTGTGATTTTTCAGGGGTTGATTTAACTGATACTGAATTTGTTGATTGTAGTTTTTACGACAGGAATAGCTTGGAAGGGTGTGATTTTAATAGAGCCAAACTAAAAAACGCTAGCTTTAAAAGCTGCGATTTATCAATGAGTAATTTTAAAAACATTAGCGCCTTAGGTCTTGAAATTAGTGAGTGTTTAGCTCAAGGAGCTGATTTTCGAGGGGCTAATTTTATGAATATGATAACTACAAGGTCATGGTTTTGTAGTGCTTATATAACCAAGACAAATCTTAGTTACGCTAATTTTTCTAGAGTCATATTAGAAAAGTGCGAACTGTGGGAAAATCGCTGGAATGGCACTGTGATAACTGGCGCCGTGTTTCGTGGCTCCGATCTTTCTTGTGGGGAGTTTTCATCGTTTGATTGGTCTTTGGCTGATTTTACTGGTTGTGATTTAACGGGTGGGGCGCTTGGCGAGCTTGATGCAAGGCGAATTAATTTAGATGGAGTGAAGTTGGATGGAGAGCAGGCGCTTCAGCTTGTTGAGAGTTTAGGTGTTATTGTTCACCGATAAAATCTAGGTAAAAAACGCCTAATGCCCCAATGTGGTACTAATCAAAACGGAGCGAAGCGACATCTTCATCTTGTCTTTGCTTTTCTCCATGATCAGTTATTGGGTCATGGTCTCTTAGCTCGTTAATCTGGCTAAGTCTGGTTAGGTTGGGCTTCTTTCGACGGTGCAATCCAAGAAATCCCTAGTCCGTTGATTGGTGCTCTTATCAGGTACGCACTGTAATCTTTCGATACCGCAGCGTGATTCGGAGGCAGAGCCGGAAT
>NZ_VPEN01000108.1:0-1633 GCF_013417135.1 Acinetobacter sp. YH16051
TGATAAGTTGTTCCACCCAAACAAATACTATATGAAACTTGTTTGCCTAACAAATCTTTTAAGTGTTCAACTGTTTGATTTATATCAATATTTCCCATTTAAAAAACCTCTATTTATTTAACTATTCAAGTATTAGTGATTTATCATTATGGTGAGAGTTAGAGAAGATCAGGAAATACTCACCCTAGAGCACTAAAAGCACCCTAAGCAGTATTACCCGAACAATGTAAGGCATCACTACGGAGCCGAGCCATCGTTTCACAGGAGCGCATTACAGTCTATTGCTGCGCTTGTCTTGGTTAGGGCATAGATCACCCCCTGAACACGTCCAAAACCGCCTATAAACGCCTTTTAATGATCACCGCAAGGGATTACCCCAATATACTCACGATCAGCGTTTTATGACTACTCATGCCGTTGTCTGCTTTGTTCAGATCCCCCAGTAGCAGACTTAAACCTAAAATGCGCTGGCGTCACTGTACCTCCCACCCACATCAAGGACGGAAATTAATTATTTGGACGGATTAAGAACGAAAGAGGGATTTATTTTAATTCTACGAACGTTATAATCATCTAACAGCACGGAGATTTAATCTTGAATCTTATATCGAGTTTCAGCTCATATAACTTTCGTTATTAATTATTACCAGTAATTAATAACCGTGCATCCAATATAAAACTAAAGCCGATCATAAATCAATATGGTCGGTTTTTTTTATGGAAAATATTTGGATTTTTTTAGATTGAGCGCATAGATCGGATACCGTTACCCCCATCTTATTAGTGGGGGTATTTAAGAAATTTCTTTCAACCCCCCCTATAAACTCGGAGTATTGGATCATTTTTTAATCAATTTCCTGATTATGTTAATCCGTGTGCAAGCAGGACGCAATAGCAATGAAAAATGACCGCTTTCGTTTAAAAAATCCTTGAACTGTCATTTTGTCGCGTGATGTCCGATCCGTAGGTCGGCACACGCGACAAAATGACAGTATTTTGCTTTTCTTTGTGTCGGCGCGGGACGACGCCTAAGTTCTAGCGATTTTGACGCATACGGGAGCAGTAATCAGGGAAAAAAAGGATTTAAGAAGCATAAAGCTTCAGTTCGCTCATAGACATTCGCTCTGAAAGCCTTGCGCCTTAAGGGTTACGTGAGATTTCGTAAATATACCAAGATCAAAAAAATGCCCTAAAAGATAGACTTAAGGGCATTTTGACTGGAGATATAAAACTAACTTGAGGCTAAAAGCTGAAATTCAAGTAAAGTGCGCCCTTTGGGGTTAAGGGGTCGAACCCCTTACAAGTCCTGTGGCTACGGGGTAGGCTTGCTTAATGAATCAATAAAATCTTTGTTATCCGTTATAAGACCAGTAAAAGCAGCGTCCACAATAGAACGATCATCTAAAACCTGAAATTCTGTCAATTCGGAAAAAGAATAATAATCCCCATCATCTACAGAAAACTCATGATCACCATGAAGATGTAAAACAACCGAAGTGACCTCACCATCACTCTGATAAGTTGTCCCCCCCAAACAAATACTATATGAAACTTGTTTGCCTAACAAATCTTTTAAGTGTTCAACTGTTTGATTTATATCAATATTTCCCATTTAAAAAACCTCTATTTATTT
>NZ_VPEN01000109.1:0-1631 GCF_013417135.1 Acinetobacter sp. YH16051
CTTCAAACGAACAAATTTTTCAAACTTGTGCTGATGGATATGATCCTGATTATGATGCTGATTACGAATTAGACATTCGAGGCGTTGATGAACTAAGGGACGCTATACTGGATTTTCTTCGAAAATATGGTAAAGATTTGATTTTGGCTAGAGAAATCGAAAGAAAGTCTATATTAGCAAAAAGGGTAATTTATACAGCATTGGCAGCAGTAGCTGGTGAAGCATTTATTCCTGGCAGTGCTGTTTATATTGCTGCGACTCAAGCAACTGCAATTATGTCTATACATTATATTTATACTGGTGAAGTTTTAAGTAAAAAGTCTGCTCTTGCAGCCTTACCATTATTTGCGAGCCAAAGTGTTGGAACAAATATTTTTATTTGGGCTAAATCTGTTTTACCACCAACGGGTGTTCTAGACATAGCTGCAGCAGGTATTGCAACTGTTGTAACTTTAGCTATGTTAAGTACAGTAAATTGGGTTTATGAGAATGGCTATAACCTTGATGATAAAACTGAGCTAAAAGATAAATTTAATAGCATCTATAAAGTACTAAAAGATATTGGACCTCAAGAAATTTTTAATATTATTAAAAATAGAGATATTGATGCTATTAAGAAATTAGTTGAAAAATTCGTTCAATAATATGAATTTTTAAATTTTAAAGCCTAGTCTACAGTCTAGGCCTTTTACTTTCATATAGTTACCATTATGCTAACTGGATTAATTTCTCTTTCTAAAAATAAAAATAAAAATTGCCCCAAAAATAATAGAAATTAAGATATTAAAAGGAAAGTAATCTATAAGTAAATGTACTAAAAATTTGCAAATCAATAATATTAGTTGTTCCATTAGAATTTTCTATTAAATAAAGTTTTAATTTTTTTTGTCTGTAGTGAAATTATATCTTTAGGATGTTCTATCCAATCTATCACTGTAGCCTTTTTCATGAAGGTCATTTGCTTTTTACATACTTCGCAAATAGGAATATCTGTTTTCCGAATGACATCACTATGGGAAGGCATAATTTTTGTTTGTTTGCAAATAGGACATTGGACTACTTTGGATCTATGAGGATTTGGCATAGTTTTTTCAAAAATTGAACGTCATAAATACACTCTATAGTAAAGTAACATATTGAAAAATACTAATAATATTATATTATTACAAAAATACGTGAATATTTTTAATTAAGATGATTAAACAAACAGAATATGAAAACAAAGTATGGAAGGAAATTCGTAATAGGAGAAATCCAAAAGAAAAAAACTTTTTACAAAAAGGATTTTCTCTAGTAGCTACTCCTATACATAAAGCTGCAGAAGTCATTATAGATAATCGAGTTTTCGGTGAAGTTATTACAAAATCTATTGCTGGTTTAACAACTATATGTTATGAATCTGCCCAAACAACTGTTAGATACGATGCAATATTTAAAGAACTATCCGATAAATCTAAAGTTGACATTAAACAATTGAAAGATATAGAAAAAATTGATTTATCTATATTAGATAAAAGTAGCTCAGGTTTAAGGAAAAAATATGTAACTATTGCTGCGGCTGAAGGAGGATTAACCGGTGCTGCCGGACTTCCTGGTATGGTAATAGATATACCTGGATTAATTCTTATCAA
>NZ_VPEN01000010.1:0-87879 GCF_013417135.1 Acinetobacter sp. YH16051
CCCTTCCCGAACTCAGAAGTGAAACCTCTTCGCGCTGATGGTAGTGTGGGGTTACCCATGTGAGAGTAAGTCATCGCCAGCTCATTATTCAAACACCCTCAACTAGCGTTGGGGGTGTTTTTTTATGTGGAAAAGAAAATATTAAGAAGAATAATCACATTTTATTGTGTTTAAAATAACAATAAACCCATAATTAATAAAATGTTTTAGACTAATGTTGAATTTTTATTTTTTGTGTTTTGTGTGAAAGTTACACAATCTACTTGAATGGCAAAAGTGGACATGGATGACTGATAAAAATGAAAGTCTTCACTGTAAAAATTGCTATTCAAGCTTACTGAAACACAAACTCACAGGAGGTGAGGAATGGCACATCAAGCAATTAACGTGAATGATGTCATCGATCACGCAAAATTCAAACCATTTCATTTCAATGTCGTGGCATGGTGTCTACTGATCATTTTATTTGATGGCTATGACTTGGCAATTAATGGGGTCGTTTTACCCTTATTGATGGATGAGTGGGGCTTGAGTGCTGTTCAGGCGGGGATGCTCGCGAGTACTGCATTGGCAGGTATGATGTTTGGCGCGATGATTTTTGGTTCTTTGGCCGATAAAATTGGTCGTAAGAAAGTCATCATGATCTGTATCGTTCTGTTTAGTGGTTTAACCTTTGCAGGTGGCTTTGCTTCTAATCCAACTGAGTTTGCAATTTTACGTTTCTTAGCGGGTTTAGGCATTGGTGGTGTAATGCCAAACCTTGTGGCCTTAACTTCTGAATATGCACCTAAAACCATGCGTAGCACCTTAGTGACTACTATGTTTAGTGGTTATGCTGTAGGTGGTGTAATGGCAGCCTTACTTGGCTCATGGTTTACCCCAAGTTTTGGCTGGGAAATCATGTTCTTTATTGCGGGTATCCCATTGTTTTTATTGCCTGTGATTTGGAAATTCTTGCCAGAATCTTTAACCTTTATTGTCAAAGAAAATAAGCAAGATCAAGCCCGTCCAATCGTAGCGCGTTTAGCACCAGATTTAAAAATTACCGAAGACACCACTTTTGAATTGTATCAGGTTGGTGTGCCTGAAGCTGCTAACGTGGTGAGCTTGTTCAAACGCGGTCGTGCAGTGAATACTTTATTGTTCTGGTTAGCGTTCTTTACTTGTCTATTAACCATGTATGCACTCAGCAGCTGGTTGCCAAAACTGATGATGGCGGCAGGCTATTCTATGGACAACAGCTTAATGTTCATGATGGTGATGAACGTAGGTGCAGTCGTTGGTATCGTGGGTGGTGGTATTTTAGCAGACCGTTTCCACTTAAAACCTGTATTGATGTTCTTGGGAATCATGGGTGCATTGGTGATGAGCCTCATGGGCTTCCAATCTAATCAATTCTTGCTTTACATCTTAGTATTCTTGGCGGGTGCAGCATCTATTGGTTCACAAATGTTGTTGTATAGCTATGTGGCACAATATTACCCACTTGCGGTACGCTCAACAGGTATTGGCTGGTCATCTGCCATTGGTCGTATGGGTGCGATTGTGGGTCCAATTTTAATTGGCGGCTTATTGGGTATGAATTTACCTGCACACTTCAACTTTATGGCAGTAGGTTTGCCAGTGTTGATCACTGCAATTGCGGTTGCCTTGATTATGAGTGAAGATGAAGCTGAGCAAATTAAAGCAGGCAAAGCAGTTGCTGCCAAAGCTTAAACTTGTAATGTGCTAAGTTCAAAAGTCCTCAACCTTGTTTGGGGACTTTTTGATTATGGGGTGTGTAAATAGAAAGTGATGATAGATAAAGTTATATACTCAAGACACAGATAAAAAGAAACCCCATCATCCTGACGGGGTTTCTTTGTATTTCGTGTTTAGGTATAACTCCTGTCGTACCTCACGATCCTGGTGCTCAAACCTATTATTGTTGTTTTCTGTTTGGGAAACATCCTGTCTCCTTATGCTTTAAAGAATACCGTAAGCTCAAAATACTGCCTAGCCTCATTTTGCTTCAGTGCATGTAAGCAAAAAATGACAAAGTGATGAATGATACTGACGCTGTTTTTGAGCAAACGATAAAATACCGAGCTTATTTTTGTCCATAAACAGGCGTATACTGATTGCGTGATTGGAGTAAATATGTCTGATTTAGCTGCAGCATCTCATGTTCAGTATGGTACTAAGCCGTTTAAAGCCATTCTTTTTTCGTTGTTTCTAGCGGGTTTCGCTTCTTTTTCGACCTTGTACTGTGTGCAACCGATGATGCCTATTTTGGCCGATTTTTTTACGGTTACACCAACCCAAAGTAGTTTCCCGCTGTCATTTTCTACTGTGGCTTTGGCGATAGGTTTGCTTTTCACAGGCTTTATTTCAGATCGTTTTGGGCGTAAACCTATTATGGTTTTGGCTTTATTTTTAGCTGCCATTTTATTAATTCTGAGTGCCTTACTTCCAATCTGGTCATTCTTTTTAACCACACGAATTTTTATTGGCATTGCTGTGAGCGGTGTTGCTGCGGTCGCCATGACCTATATTGGTGAAGAAATTCGACAGCAAGACATTGGTTTTGCCATGGGGCTGTATATTTCGGGTACGGCCATTGGTGGCATGGGTGGACGTTTAATTGCTGGGGTCTTGGTCGATTTTATATCTTGGCAAGCGGCAACCTTAATTATTGGGGGTTTGAATTTACTGATTGCAATCACCTTTTATACGTTACTGCCCGCATCGAAAAACTTTACAGCGTATCCGATTCGTTTCTCGCGGTTCAGAGATGCTTTTGTTGCCAATTTGGCAGATCGTAAATTAAGAATCCTGTTTTTACAGGGCTTTTTGCTGATGGGCTGTTTCGTCAGTGTTTTCAATTACATCAGCTATTATTTACTAGCTAAACCATTTGAGCTTTCCCAAGTTTGGATTGGGGTGATTTCAATTGCCTATTTGGCGGGTATTTATAGTTCACCGCGTGCGGCAAGCTGGGGCAATCGTATTGGACGTGAACGTGTGTTGCCTATGGTGATTGTCCTAATGTTGATCGCATTATGGTTGATGTCGATTGCACATTTAGCCGTCGTATTGGCTGCATTGGTGCTATTTACCTTTGCTTTTTTTGCCGCACATTCTACTGCCAGTAGTTGGGTGTCGATTCAAGCACTGCAGTATCGTGCAGTGGGATCATCATTATATTTATTTAGTTACTACATGGGTTCGAGTTTGCTCGGTAGTGGTAGCGGTCTGATTTGGGAACAATGGGGCTGGTCTGGTCTGACATGGGTGATGACTGCAGTCTTGGGTGTGGCGCTTTATGGTGCGTGGCGTTTAAAGATTAAACCAACAGCGCTGCGATAAGCATTCAGGATTATTGCTTTAGGCTTATCCCTTTATGCTTTTCTTATTCAGATACCAACTTAGGATATAAAAATAGTTTGCTGATTTTGTGTGTTTTTTAATCAAGCAAGATGAATGGAATTCATGCTAAAATAGTCGGCTTTCATCTTTGATCGACTTTTGATCTTCCACTTCCCAGCCGAGAATTGCAAGCCATGTCTACTGCTTATACTGCTCAGACCGCACCCAAAGCGTTGTTTGATTACGACAAATATTGGGCGTCATGTTTTGAGCCTGCGCCATTTTTGCCGATGTCACGCGAAGAAATGGATCAGCTTGGTTGGGATGCCTGCGATTTTATTTTGGTTTGTGGTGATGCTTATATTGATCATCCCTCTTTTGTATCGGGCGTGATTGGTCGTGTGCTTGAGGCGCAGGGCTTTCGTGTCGGGATCATCGCCCAACCAGACTGGACCAATGTGGAATCTTTTCGGGTACTAGGGAAGCCGACCATTGCTTGGGGTGTTACCGCGGGCAATATGGACTCGATGATCAACCGCTATACTGCAGACCGTAAAATCCGTTCTGATGATGCTTATTCACCAGACAATCAGCCGAATAAACGTCCTGACCGTGCGGCTACGGTATATTGTCAGCGTTGTCGTGAAGCCTTTCCAGATGTGCCTGTTTTACTGGGCGGGATTGAAGGCTCGTTGCGTCGTATTGCACATTATGACTATTGGTCGGATAAAGTTCGTCGCTCAATTTTAATGGATTCTAAAGCCGACTTATTGATGTACGGCAATGGTGAGCGTTCGATTATTGAAGTGATGCACCGTTTGGCCAAAGGCGAAAAAATCCACGAAATTACAGATGTACGTGGTACAGCATTTATTATTAATAAACATAACCGCGCGTCTAAAGCCAAATTTGTTGAAATTGCATCTAATGATGTAGACAGCGTGGGCCGTGTTGATCCAATCATCAACCCTTATGTGATGACCGAAGATTTAGACGGTTGTGAGATTGAAAAAGACAAGGGCAACAACCTCGCACAATATCAAAATTTCCAGAAAGATGTGGTCAGCAATCCAATTGTGCGTGAAGGTGATCAGCTAGATGCAGATACCCAGATTGTGCAATTGCAGCCTGCTTCAAAAGCAATTAAACACAAATTACCCCCACGTGAATTGGCAGTGATTCGTTTGCCTTCTTTTGAGGAAGTGGCGAATGATCCTGTGCTGTATGCGCATGCTAACCGTATTTTGCATTTAGAAACTAACCCGGGCAATGCGCGTGCTTTGGTGCAAAAGCATGGTGAACGTGATGTGTGGTTGAATGCACCGCCTATTCCGTTGACTACGGAAGAAATGGACTATGTATTCGATTTACCGTATGCACGTTTGCCGCATCCATCTTATGGCAATGCTCGTTTCCCTGCTTTTGATATGATCAAGTTTTCGGTCAATATCATGCGTGGTTGTTTTGGTGGCTGTACTTTCTGTTCGATTACCGAACACGAAGGACGAATTATCCAAAACCGTTCTGAAGAATCCATTTTGCGTGAAGTGGAAAAAATTCGGGATACTGCGCCTGGCTTTACTGGCATTATTTCAGACTTGGGTGGCCCGACTGCAAATATGTACCGTTTGCATTGTAAAGACCCTGAAATTGAAAAGAATTGTCGTAAACCCTCTTGTGTATTCCCGGGCGTATGTCAAAACTTACATACCGATCATGCACCTTTAACCCAGTTATATCGTAAAGCGCGTGAACTGAAAGGTATTAAAAAAATTCTGATTGGTTCAGGTTTACGTTATGACTTGGCAGTGTTGAACCCTGAATATGTACGTGAATTGGTGACGCATCATGTGGGCGGTTATTTAAAAATTGCACCTGAGCATACCGAAAAAGGCCCATTATCTAAGATGATGAAACCAGGTATTGGTACGTATGACCGTTTTAAACAAATGTTTGATCGTTTCAGTAAAGAGGCGGGCAAAGAGCAATATCTGATTCCGTACTTTATTGCTGCGCACCCAGGAACGACCGATTACGACATGATGAATTTGGCGTTGTGGCTGAAAAAGAATGGTTTCCGTGCCGATCAGGTACAGACTTTCTATCCATCGCCAATGGCGACCGCTTCGACCATGTATTACACAGGTAAAAACCCACTGGCCAAAGTGGCGCGTTATACCGAAAATGTGGATATTGTCAAAGGCGAAAAACGTCGTCGTTTGCATAAAGCTTTCTTACGTTACCATGATCCAAACAACTGGCCGTTGTTGCGTGAAGCCTTAAAAGAAATGGGACGTGCAGATTTAATCGGGAACTCTAAACAGCACCTGATTCCAACCTATCAGCCGCAAGGCACAGATGGACAGTATCAAACGGCACGTAAGAAAAACTCGACTGTCGCGGGTGATTCACAAAAACGTACGGGGCAAAGTGGTAATCGTGCTCAGAACAGTAATCGTCCGAAGAAAGGGCAAATATTGACTCAGCACACAGGTTTGCCGCCACGTGAAACAGGTGAAAAACGTCCATTTTCACACAAAAAATCTAAGCCAAAATCGAAAGCTTAGTACTTGAAGTTAAGATCCATCAAAAGGCGCTGCAGCGCCTTTTTTGTTTGCTTTTCATTTCATCGGAATTGTCCGACAATCGAATCTGTTAAGCATTGCTTTGTTATTTTTTTGCATGCTATACAGTATTCGTATCTAATGATAAAAACACGCTTAGATGCTACAGCACTTAGACAAAAGGCGGGCTTGTGAAACAAAATTTCTGTTTCTATGATGGTTTTGTCAATGTTTCATGTAGTTTCTTAAATGGAACGTTTAAATATAAAAGCGTGTTATATACTGATTTGATGAAAAAATCGGCATGAAGCCGAAACAACTATAAAAAATGATTTTAAGGATTGAATTATGACCATTTATATTTTGATTGGGGTTTTGATACTGATTTTCTTTCTCTTGATGGCGGTTAAGGGCTTGGAAAATAGAGAAAAACCTCAGGACAGTGCACTAAAGCAACGTGCAATTTTTAACTTAAATGAACAGCTGACGTATACACGTTTGCAGGAAATTTTACCTCAACATATCATCTTGGCGCATGTGTCTTTTGATGCCTTGCTGACCACGAAATTTTCACGTACTCGACATAAATACCGCAATATGATTGCCGATTTTGTGGTGTTGGATGCCAATCATCAGGTCGTTGCAATTGTAGCCTTAGATGATTTGTTGATGCTGAAACGTAGCCGCAATGCGCAATACCAAGATGAATTGTTGCGTTTGGCGGGTTATAAAGTGCTGCGTTATGAAGATGTGCCTGAATATCACGAATTACGCGAAGCTTTTGGGCAATCATCGTCATCTTATGCAGATTTAGAAGATTTGGATACTGCCTTAAAAAAGTATGAATTTTTAGCGCATTCTGTACGCCATAAAGTGAAGGTATTGGGCTAAACGCTTGCCGCTAAAGTCACTAGATAGACAATATGAATCAGCATGTCGCCATGACATGCTGATTTTTTTGGGCATGTTCCTGATCCAATCACATCTGTTATACGTTGGGTTGCTCTTCAGGTTTGACTGCAACCACAGTCATCTCAACTAAAACGTCAGGATGATATAACTTGGCTTCTACGCAGGTACGCGGTAAAGTTTGTATATCTGCCACCCAAGCATCCCAAACTTGATTCATTGCGGCATAATCGCGCTCAATGTTTTTTAGAAAAATCATCACCGACATGATGTGACTTTTATCTGTACCCGCATCTGCCAGTAAACGATCAATCAGGGCAAGTGTTTGTTGGGTTTGCCCCTCAATATCTTGTTGTGTGTCTTCTGCCAGTTGCCCTGCCAAATGGACTAAATTTCCAGAAATTGCAATTTCAGAATAACGTTTTTGAATATGTAGACGTTGAACAGCCATTGGGTGTAATCCTCGCGCCAAGCGATTAGGTATAAAAAGCGTGAGGTATTATAGAGGCAGGCAAGCACGTGGAAAATATGCAGGCAGCAGTCTGCTTAAAATAAAAAGTAGTTGAATGGAAAATACGAGGAAAAGAGAGATGCGGTATTAAAGCGGCGAAGTGCCAAGCGCAGAGTTGTCCTGTAATCTTCGGATTTGATCGTCACGCCAATCACAGGACAAGTATGCCAAAAGTAATGGTGATTTTTGACATCTCAGCGTATGTACGGATAAATACATCGCGCGCATAGATTACTCTAAAAAGCACAACTGTGAAGGGTAAATTGTCTTATTTTTATTCTTTTGGCTGAAATTTATACAAAAATAGCTTTAGTATTCATCGGTAAGCATTGCTTTGGCAGGCTGTCATGCCGTGCTGCGAGTTTATAGCTTTAATATCCGTGATATTTACGAGTCGTGATATTTACAGTAAAGACAGTTGTGCTTGTTCATCGGCAGAGCTGAGTTGATACAGACCGACCCCAATTAAACGGAATTGATCCTGTGCGGGAATATGCATTTCGTGAAGCAAAAGTTGCAGGACTTTTTCAAGATCGTTTTTGCTCTCAAGTGGCTGTTTAAAACTTTTGCTATGTTGTAAGACCTGAAAATTTTTGAGTTTCAATTTGGCCGATACGCCACGTGCAACATATTGTTTTTTCACTAAACTGTGCCAAACCTGATCAATCAAGCTAGACCAGTAAGCTGCACATTCGGCTAAGTTTAAGTCATCATCAAAGGTGATTTCTTTGGAAATTTGCTGGCGCTCACGTTCTGCCTGCACAGGACGTTCATCAATCCCTTGGGCAAATAAAAACAGGCGTTTTCCATATTTGCCAAAATGATGAATCAACAGGTTTTCTTCAATGTGTTGCAAATCGCCTAAGGTATTTAAATTCAAGCTTTTTAATTTTTCCTGCGTGACTTTACCTACGCCTGGAATTTTCTTTAAGGGTAAGTCCTGAATAAACTGCTGCACTTGACTGGGTTTAATCACGCAAATGCCATTGGGTTTATGCCAGTCCGAAGCAATTTTGGCTAAAAATTTATTCGGTGCGACACCTGCCGAGGCCGTTAAACCTGTACTTTGAAAAATATCTGCCCGAATCCGCATTGCGACTTCAGTTGCGCTTGGAATACCTTGTAAATTTTCGGTGACATCTAAATAAGCTTCATCTAAAGACAAGGGTTCAATAAGTGGTGTATAACGCTGAAAAATCTGATGAATTTGTGCGGAAACCTCACGATAGAGCGCAAAATTAGGCTCGAGCACCACCACCTGCGGGCAGCGTTTGCGGGCTTGTGCCATCGACATGGCAGAACGTAAACCAAACTCACGCGCAGGGTAAGATGCCGCAGCAATCACAGCACGAGGATGATGCGAAGCAATCACCACAGGTAAATGCTGCAATTCAGGACGACTGCGCAGCTCAACAGAGGCATAAAAGGCATCCATATCAATATGAATGATTTTCCGCATGGCACAAACTAGATGAAGCGTTTAGATTTCAACAGTATCGCATGTTTAGGAAGTCGGTTGTAGCATCGGAGCAAGCGGATAAGGCGTGTTGCTATTCAGCAAAATCACCTGTGTCGATTGCTGTTCTGCATAGTCGATCAAACGCTGTAAACTCCGTGGGCTATGGTCGGCAATGCGGGGCAAAAACTCTAAAGGGCGCGCTAAAGGCTGGAAAAAATTATCCCAATGAATTGGAATCACGACACGAGGGCGCAACGTTTCCACAGTTTCATCTAAATAATGCTGTTGAAAAGCAACCGATTGTTTAGAGAGCTGTGCAATCCCTAAAAATAAAGTATCTACCTGCAAGTGTTGTAATTGTTTAGAAATCGCGCCTGTACTGGCTTTGACTAAAATGTTCTGTTCAGGATGCTGAATGTAATAATCAAAACTGCCGCCTTCTTTAAATTCATAAAAACGGGCAGGTAAGGACAATGGTTGTTGAATTTGTTCACCTAAATCATTATTCACAGCGGTGGCAGGGGTATGCTGTGATGGAATAGCCGTAATCTTAAACTTTCCAATCTGTATTGGTTGGGCAGGATTGACAAGGCTTAATCGAGATTCAGGAATTGCGGCACCACGGGCAATGTTCAAACTACTTTCTGAACCGATGATTTGACTGTGTTTGAGTTGCTGCGCCAAAAATGGCAAATCTAGCGTGTGATCATAATGCGAATGGGTGATCAAAATCGCACGTGTGCGTTGTAATTGATGCTGTTGAATCAACTTGTGCAATAAGGCTGGTTGGCTGTCTAACTTGTTCCACATGACTTGTGCAAGAGAGGGGCGACTAAAAAATCCATCAATCAGAATTTGGTTTTCACCATCATCAAACAATAGGGTAGATACGCCAAAATAATGTACTTTTAAGTTGGCATTTGCGGTTTTTGTTGAATATTGCCATGCGGAAAATTGTTCTAGTTTGCCTGCGGGTTGTAATAGGTAAAGCAGTGCGAATCCTGCACAAATGCTGAGCGTAAGAGCAGCCCAAAGCAGCCCTTTCATAATTTTCATGACGGTACTTTTTTATTGTGATGCAGCTATCTTGTTATTTTTTCTGGTTCGGTTCAAGTCTTGTGGGTTGAATTGCGTTGTCTGTTAAAAAATGCTGCCATTGTTTGGTATTGCCATAAAAAACATTTAGGTCGACTGGGGTGTGAATACCTTTTATTTGACCCTGATTGGTATGTTGCCAAAATAACCATTTTGGCTGACCTGCCAGTTGTGGTTTACCCTGATATTCTCTGACCCAAAGTGGTGTTTGCTTAAAGCTTTCAGTTAATACCATATTGTAAAAGGCTTTAGATACATAAAAAATCGGTTGTTTTTCATAATGTTGATATAGCGCATCATGCATGATTTGAATTTCGCGCAGTAACTGTTCTTTGGTATAGGTATTGATGCAGTTGCTGTCATACTCCAAGTCAATTACAGGTGGCAAACTGTCGGATTTTTTTGGAACAGTCGCAATAAAGTTTTCTGCCTGAATTGCTCCATCACGGCATAAGCGATAAAAATGATAGGCGCCGACCAAAAAGCCATGTTCACGGGCTTTGAGCCAGTTATCCTGAAATTTACGGTCTTTAAAATCGCCCCCTTCGGTGGCTTTTAAATAGACAAAGGCATATTTTTGTGGGGAAATTTTATGCCACTGAACATCGCCTTGATGATGTGACACGTCAAATCCTTGAATCGGATATTCTTCGGTTGCCGCAGGTTGTTGGCGCAACACACCCAAATACAATAAAACCGCCAAAACAGCACTGCCAAGCATCGCAATGGTCATACGATAGTGCGGTGTAAAAGCTGAGTTTTTAGCTTGATTGGACGGTTTGCGCATGTTGAAAAAGCTTCGCGGAGCAAAGTCATATCATAACGTGCAGTGCGGTGTAGCACCATGCGCTTTCGGTAATGGCGTTTTAAACGGCCGTGTGTTTGGGGATATTCCAAAACACTAAAAATGCCAAAATATTTAATACACCCAAACAAATTAAAGTGGCATGAAAGGCACTGACTAACTGTCCTGCGCCGTAATAGGCACTAAACATATTCACCAAAGTACCTGCCAATGCCACGCCAATACTCATCGACAGCATCATAATCATGGATAAAAAACTATTGCCGCTGCTGGCATCTTGTTGAGGTAAATCTTTGAGTGTAAAGGTATTCATACCCACAAACTGCAATGAATTAAGCACCCCAAATATAAAAAAATGCAAGGCACGTAACCAAGTCGCAGTTTCAGCAGTGGTCAGCGCAAAACTAGCAATACACGCCCCGACCAATAACGTATTGGTCAGTAAAAACTGCCGATAGCCAAAACGTTGAATTAAAGGCCGAATAATTGGTTTAGATACCAAAGAACCGAGCACAGTCGGAATCATCATCAAACCCGTGAGAAACGGTTCAAAACCAAAAGCCACCTGTAGCATGATTGGCATGATAAAAGGCATGGCATTGCCCCCGAAGCGGGCAAAAAAGTTACCTAAAATACCAATGGCATATAAGCGATTTTTAAATAAATCGCTGCGAAATAAGGCATTTTGATGAGTATGGGCATGGCGGGCATAGCATGCTGCGGCAATACCGCCAGCCAAGATTAACGCTAAATTCCAAAGCAGATTATGTTGTGGGTTGGCAAAATTTTCGATGCCTAAAGATAAGCCCGCCATCGCCACAACTAATAGGATAAACCCGAGAAAATCAAAGTTTTTAACTTCAGTTTCAGTCACATTCGGCATGGCTTTAATACAAATCCAACAGCCCAAGATGCCCATAGGAATGTTGATCAGGAAAATCCAGTGCCACGTGGCGACTTCGACCAACCAGCCACCCAGAGTTGGGCCAATTAAGGGGCCAATCAACCCTGCCAGACTCATCAGGCTCATGGCAGATAAAAACTGGGTACGTGGAATGATTTTTAACATCGCCAAGCGCCCGACAGGCAAGAGCAATGCGCCACCAATACCTTGAATCACCCGATAAAACAGTAATTCATTCAGACTCGCTGCTGCAGCACAACCCAAAGAGGCAAGGGTAAAAATGATAATCGCTGCAAAATAGGTATTGCGTACCCCAAAACGATCTGCCAACCATCCACTTAATGGAATACACGCTGCCACCGAGAGCACATACGCCACCACAACACTGTGCATCCGCAGCGGGTCTTCCTGCAGGCTATTCGCCATTGCAGGGATTGCTGTATTCACAATGGTGGTGTCGAGCGCCTGCATAAAAAAGCCAATTGAAACCAGAAATACCAAAAGACGGTATTCAGGATGCAGGGCTTGATGGGTCGGTGTTTGGTTCATAACTCGGCAAAATGGACATTTGGTCTAGTTTAAACCATTTTGCAATCTAGCGGACTGCATCTATAAAAACATGAAAAGTGTTTGAAAATTCAAGGAAATGCAATGAAATTGTCATCTATTTGTCACCGATTATTCACTTTGAGTTTGTAAGTTGGGTGCATTTAGAAAAATGATGAGTAATTTATGAAAACGCAAATTTCTGCATTAATGTTGGCTTTATTGTCTGTGGGGATGGTGGGCTGTAATGATAATAATGATCCTATTCCTGTAAAAGAAGAAGTTGTTGAAGCAACACCTACAACAATTAGTTTGGAGCGTTTAGGGGAATACGATGCACAAGTTTTTGGTGCGAGTGCTGCGGAAATTTCTGCTTATGATGCTGAAAGTAAACGTTTATTTGTAGTCAATGCGAAAAATGGCGTGGTCGATGTACTGGATTTAAGCAACCCAAGTGCACCTGTTAAGCTGAACAGCTTGGATGCCAAGACTCATTTGGCGAATTCTGAAGTCAATAGTGTTGCGGTACATCAAGGTATTGTCGCTTTAGCTGTTCAGGCAACACCTAAAACTGATAAAGGCATCGTGGCATTTTTTAAAGCCAAAGACCTGAGCTTTATCAGCAAAGTTGAAGTCGGTGCATTGCCTGATATGTTGACTTTTACTCCAGATGGCAAAAAAGTCTTGGTTGCCAATGAAGGTGAGCCAAATGAAGGTTATAAGATTGATCCAGAAGGTTCAATCAGTATTATTAATCTAACTGACATCAACAAGCCTACTGTAAAAACTGCAGATTTTCAGGCATGGAATACACGTAAGCAGGAATTGCTTGATGCGGGCGTGCGTATTTTTGGGCCAAATGCGACTGTCGCACAAGATTTAGAGCCTGAATATATTGCGGTGAGTGACGATGGTAAAACTGCTTGGGCAAGTCTACAAGAAAACAATGCTATTGCTGTAATTGATTTGATTCAAGACCAAGTGGTCGATATTTTCCCATTGGGTTATAAAAACTTTGGCTTAGCTGCAAATGCTTTAGATGCAGGTGATCGTGATTGTGTTGTTGGTAAGCAAGACTATAACGGTAAAACGATTACAGCCTGTGCTAAAAATGAGGGGATGATTAATATTCAAGCTTGGCCAGGCTTATATGGCATGTATATGCCAGATGCAATTGCGCAATATCAAGCCAATGGACAAAGCTACTTGGTCACTGCCAATGAAGGTGATGCGCGTGAATGGTTAGTTGATGAAGACTTATATTTTGGTACGGATGAAATAACTCAGGGTTATGCAGAAGAAATTCGTGTTAAACACTTATTCAATAATAAAGGCTTCAGTACCAATGGCGATTATGCAGCGCATTTACGTCTATTAAAGTCAGGGGTTAAAGGCGCAAAGCTTGATTCAAACGTATTTAAAGCATGTACCACTACAGATGCCAATGAAGTTTGTGCAGATAATTTAATTAAAGATTCACAATTGGGTCGTTTGACGATTACTTGGACGCAAGGTTACAAGAAAGATACAAATGGTGAGCCTGTGCTAGACAGCGATGGTTTCATGACCTATGACAAACTATATGCTTATGGTGGCCGCTCGTTCAGTATTGTAGATCCTAAAACCAAAAAAATTGTTTGGGACTCAAAAAATGACTTTGAACGTAAAGCTGCTGAATTATTTCCAGAATACTTTAATACCAATCATGAAAAATTAAGTATAGATGATCGTAGTGACAATAAAGGCCCTGAGCCTGAAGGCATTGCTTTAGGTAAAATTGGTCAAAAAACTTTTGCCTTTATTGGGTTGGAGCGTATGGGTGGCATTATGGTGTACGACATTACCCAACCGACACAAGCATCTTTTGTTGAGTATTTTAATGATCGTAAGTTTGGTGAAACCCGTACATCTTTCGATGCAGAAGGTAATGAGGTTACCGTTGAAAATTCAAATCTCGGTCCCGAAGGTTTGATCTTTATTGCAGCCAAAGACTCGCCTAACGGCAAGCCACTGTTAGTTGTGGGTAATGAAGTCAGTGGAACTACTGCCGTCTACCAAATCAAGCTTAACTAACAGCATTGCAAAATTAGAAATCTATTAAAGAGGGCACTTTGGTGTTCTCTTTTTTGTGCTGTAAAAACCAATGAACAGTGAATTAAAAAAAGCGAGTCACCGACTCGCTTTCACTTTCATTTTTATTGCTATTTCATGTAGCTAAAAAAGTTCAACCCACAAAATGACGTGGAGAATCCAAATTCTTCAAGGCATTAATAATTTTATGGGAGTGGTTACACACGATCAGTTTAGCGCGGTGCTGTGGTGGTAAAAAACCTTCGTGTACCGCATGATCTAACTGCTGAATCAGCGCATCATAAAAGCCATTTACATTATATAAAATCATCGGTTTTTGGTGCTGATTCAATTGCCCCCAAGTGGCAATTTCCAAAATCTCTTCAAAAGTACCCAAGCCGCCTGGCAACGCCACAAAAGCACTGGCGCGATCTGCCATCATCGCTTTACGCTCATGCATGCTTTTGACTACGTGTAACTCGGTTAAATTACTGTGGGCAATTTCATAATCCAGCATAAATTCAGGAATTACTCCCACCGCTTGCCCACCATGTTGCACAACGGTGTCGGCAACCAAACCCATTAATCCAATACTCGCACCGCCGTAGACCATACCAAAGCCTTGCTCGGCCAGTTTTCTTGCCAGTTGTACTGCTTTTTCCTGATAAATCGGGTTATTGCCAGAGCGCGAACCACAGTACAGTGCCACCAAAGGTTGAGAGGTTTGAGGAGATGGATTATTGATATATTGGGTCATTCTTAATTCGCTATTCATTTATTTTCTTCACCATAGCATGTTCTTTTTGTTGGCTCTAGCTTAGTGCTCAAATATGACAAACCCGTCAGTATGCAGTGTTCAATTTGCAAAGATTTGTGAAAGTGCTGCATTGACGTGGATGATGTCGCAAAAAGGGGATGAATCTGAGCGCAAACTTTCCTATACTCAAAGCTTGTCTGACAACTATAGAATCGTCATGGACAGTGGCAGTAGTCGCACCGAACGAATATTTTTAAATTACATGCTGTGCCAACCAGAGCAAGCAAACTTATCTTTTCAGTGTCATCGCCGTGTGGCACGTTTGACCCATGATATTCAGGAGAAGAGTGCATGATCTTTGAATGGATGTCTGACCCCGCTGCGTGGGTTGGGTTATTGACCCTGATCGTACTCGAAATTGTATTAGGCATTGATAACTTGGTGTTTATTGCCATTTTGGCAGAAAAGTTACCGCCAGAACAACGCAATACGGCACGGGTGGTGGGCTTGCTTCTCGCCTTGGGGATGCGCCTGATTTTACTCGCCTCTATCGCGTGGGTCGTCACTCTGACCCAACCACTGTTTCATATTTTTGAACATCCTTTCTCTGGACGTGACCTGATTTTACTGTTTGGTGGTGTGTTCCTGTTGTTTAAAGGCACCATGGAACTGCGCGAACGCATTGAAGGCAAACCAGCACTAAAAGAAGAAAACCCTGTGCACGCGACTTTCTGGATGGTGATTGTGCAGATTGTGGTGCTAGATGCGGTGTTCTCACTCGACAGCGTGATTACCGCTGTGGGCATGGTGCAGCATTTATCGGTCATGATGATTGCGGTGATTATCGCCATTGGCATTATGTTGTGGGCCTCTAAAGCGCTCATGGACTTTGTCAATAAGCATCCTACCGTGGTGATTCTATGCCTGTGCTTCCTGATGATGATTGGTTTCTCATTGGTGGTGGAAGGCTTTGGCTATCACATTCCAAAAGGCTATTTATATGCCGCCATCGGCTTCTCGGTGATGATTGAATTCCTGAACCAAACCATCCGCAGAAATCAGGAAAAAACCGTGACCACCACCGATTTACGCTACCGTACTGCTTCGGCTGTGATGCGGATGTTAGGTGGCAAAAGTCAAAATACGACAGAAAGCAGTCATATCAACGAAGATGTTTTGGCTACCCGCGCCTTTGCTGATGAAGTCTTTGATGCTGAAAATGGCGTCTATCACAGCGTGATGGTACAAGGAGTGTTGGGCTTATCTGAGCGTCCTGTAAAATCGGTAATGACGCCACGTCCTGAACTGGAATGGATTGATTTAGACGAAGATGATGCCTCAATTCGCAGCCAATTATTAAGTATGACCCATTCACGAGTGATTGTGGCACGTGGTGAACTGGACAATATCTCAGGCATTGTCTTAACCCATAAAGTCATGAATCAATACATTGAAACAGGTGTACTGGACTTTGAAACACATTTGCGTGAACCCGTGATTGTGCATGAAAATGCCCAAGTTTTGATGGTGATGGAGCAATTGCGTCAAGCACCGCTGCAAATGGCGATTGTGCTGAATGAATATGGCTCGATTGAAGGCGTTGCCACACCTATTGATATTCTGGAAGCAATTGCAGGCGAATTCCCTGATGAAGATGCTCTCGAAGCCAGTGCTGAAAGTTTGGAAGATGGCACATTATTGCTAGATGGTTCCATTGATATTCGTCACGTATCTTTATTATTAGGTCGTGATTTGGTGGATGAAAGCGAGCAATATTCAACTTTATCAGGCTATATTTTATTCCATTTGGGGCGTTTGCCTGAAAACGGTGAAAAGCTGCTTTCCGATGGTTATGTTTTTGAAATTGTGACCATGGATGGACATAAAATTGAAAAAGTGCATTTGATTCAGCAGGAATCTTCAAGCGCATCATAAACTGAACGCCAAACTGCATTTCAGTCTTGTGCTTCCGCTAAAATAGCCTGCATTGTCAGGCTGTTTTGGGGCTGTTGCCATTGCAAATATAGACGAAGTGTCAACAGACCCTATTATTGATTTAAATTTCTGGAATTTTCTATGCATCACTTGGCATGTCCGTGCGGGCAAGGCGATTATCAATACTGCTGCCAACCTTTACACGTGGGGCAGGCACATGCAGAAACCGCGAGCCAACTCATGCGTTCACGCTATAGCGCTTTTGCCTTGCAACAAATTGATTATATTGTGCAAACTACTGCGCTAGGACAACAGGCAAGTTTGGATGTTGACGCAATTGCAGATTGGAGCAAGTCGAATCAATGGTTAAAGCTCGAAGTGCTGAATAGCAATGAAAAGTTAGATAAAAGCCATGCCCAAGTTGAATTTAAAGCCCATTACCATGATGCTAAGCAGGCGCAAATTCACCATGAAATTTCCCATTTTGTGCAACATCAGGCACGCTGGTATTTTCTAGATCCGACCACAGGGCAACAGCCGACCATGAAACAGCCGTGTATTTGTGGTTCGGGTAAAAAATTTAAGCAATGTTGTGCGCAATTTTTATAACTTTATCTTGGTTTTTCGCTTATTATAACGCGCATCTATTGGCCTAGTGAAAGAAGGGCAAGTCCATGTTGTTGTTGGTCATTTACTTAATCGCGATTACCGCAGAAGCGATGACAGGCGCATTGTCTGCAGGGCGTCGCAGCATGGACTGGTTTGGTGTCACCTTAATTGCCTGTGTCACCGCATTGGGCGGTGGTTCGGTGCGAGATGTATTGTTGGGGCATTATCCGCTGACTTGGGTCAAACATCCTGAATATTTGGTGCTGACCTGTATTGCAGCTTTTATCACCATTTTAATTGCCAAATGGATGCGTCATTTACGTTCCATTTTCTTGGTGCTCGATGCTTTAGGCTTAATTGGCTTCACTATTATTGGTTGTCAAATTGCTTTGGAAATGGGGCATGGCTTTGTGGTGTCTGCCGTTGCAGGCGTCTTAACAGGTGTGTCAGGTGGGATTCTGCGTGATATTCTGTGTAACGATGTGCCTTTAGTGTTCCGCCGTGAGCTATATGCCAGTATTTCTTTTGTGTCCGTGATTTGCTATTGGTTGTGTATCGAAATCGGTTTGTCGCTTGAATTGACCGTGATCTCAACACTTGTTTTTGGTTTTACTTTGCGTTTGATTGCGATTTATTTTGGCTTAGAAATGCCTAAATTTATTTATCAGGACGATGATGAACATTCAGCATCCTCTAAAGATGAAACCTAATTGGTTATAAGAATTGTATTGAATATCTAAATAGAAGCGAACCGATCACCAGATCGGTTTTTTAATGCTATCCACATCCTGTCAATTCATAGTATAAAAATACAACAGCAGTTGTGTTTTAGCCCATATCCTTTTAGCCAACTTAAAGAGTGTGTTATGGATTTAGTTTCGCGTGTGCAACGTCTACCCATTGGAAAATTCCACTATAGCCTACTGGTGGTGATTGGTCTGGGCTGGATGTTTGATGCCATGGATACAGGACTGATCTCCTTTATTTTGGCAAAAATGGCAGAAGACTGGAGCATGACCCCTGCCGAAAAAGGCATGGTGGTGTCGATTGGTTTTGTCGGAATGGCCATTGGGGCAGTCTTTTCAGGTGGTCTGGCCGATAAAATTGGACGTAAAACTGTATTTGCCACCACCTTGGTGATTTACAGTCTAGCTACTGCCGCTTGTGCCTTTGCACCGAATTTAACTTGGTTACTGGTCTTTCGCTTTATTGTCGGTTTAGGTTTGGGCGGGCAGCTTCCCGTAGCGGTGACGTTGGTCAGTGAATACATTCCTGCGCATGTGCGTGGGCGCTTTATTGTATTGCTGGAAAGTTTTTGGGGCTTGGGGTGGTTATGTGCGGCATTGGTTTCTTATTTTGTGATTCCAAAATTTGATTGGCATACAGCATTTTTAATCGGTGGTTTGCCTGCCTTATATGCCTTGGTTATCTGGAAAAAAGTCCCTGAATCTATCCCATATCTGATCAATCGTGGTCGTATTGCCGAAGCACATGCACTGGTACAAAAGTTTGAGCGTCAATGTGGGGTAGAAGTCATTGAACAGATTGAAGTTCAGCCTGTTGCCGCTAAACAGCATATCTCTTTTACCCAACTGTGGTCGGGGCCATTTGCACGCCGTAGTTTAATGCTGTGGCTGATTTGGTTTGGCATTGTCTATTCCTATTATGGCATTTTCACTTGGTTGCCTAGTCTGTTGGTGCAGCAAGGCTACAGCATCGTACAGTCATTTGAATATGTGTTGGGCATGATTTTGGCGCAATTGCCCGGTTATATTGCAGCTGCTTGGCTGGTCGAAAAATTAGGGCGCAAAGCCACACTAGCTGGTTTTATTGGCATGTGTGCCGTATCGGCTTATTTCTTTGGTCAGGCCGACAGTGTAGCGATGATCATGTTCTGGGGTTGTTTGATGTCGTTCTTCAACTTGGGCGCATGGGGTGTGCTATACACTTATACTCCTGAACAATATCCAACCAATATTCGTGCTTTTGGTTCAGGTTGGGCCTCGGCCATTGGACGCATGGGTGGTATTGTCGCTCCAATGGTGGTCACGCACATGATGGTTATGCAAAATGGCTTTAGTTATGTCTTTGTGATGTTTACAGCGGTTTTATTGGCCGTTGCCTTGGTGATTGTGGTGTTGGGTGAAGAAACCAAAGGCAGAACTTTAGAGTCGATAGGTTTGTAAAATAACCACCAGCCATCGTATATTTTGCATTGCTGTTTTTTATAAAATGAATATTTTTACGGCATAAGACACAAATTGTCGCAGAGCATCCTTACTAGCCCTTGTGCAGGATGCTGCTGCGGCATAGCATAAGCCGATTGATACAAAAACAAATGATTTAGGACGACAGGTTTTATGACAAGCCTTGCGCATCATGCAACAGAAAACCGTTCCGTAGCAGAATTTACTGAACGTGCATACCTTAACTATGCCATGTACGTGATTATGGATCGTGCATTACCCCATATCAGCGATGGTTTGAAACCTGTACAACGCCGTATTGTGTACGCCATGAGTGAGCTTGGACTCAAGCACAGCGGCAAACCGAAAAAATCGGCCCGTACCGTAGGGGATGTATTGGGTAAATACCATCCACATGGTGATTATGCTTGTTATGAAGCTATGGTGTTGATGGCGCAGCCGTTCAGTTATCGTTACCCATTTATTGAAGGGCAGGGCAACTGGGGGTCACCCGATGATCCTAAATCCTTTGCCGCCATGCGTTATACCGAAGCCAAACTATCGCAATATAGTGAAGTACTTTTGGCGGAATTGGGGCAAGGTACTTGTGATTGGCAAGATAACTTTGATGGCTCATTAAAAGAACCTGTCAATTTGCCTGCGCGTGTACCGAATATTTTGCTGAATGGCACCACAGGTATTGCCGTGGGGATGGCGACCGATATTCCACCGCATAACTTGCGTGAAGTGGTGAAAGGCACAATTGCCCTGATTCGCAACCCAAATTTAACCGATGAAAAAGTCGCAGAATATATTCCTGCACCAGATTTACCGACCAAAGCTGAAATTATTACCTCGCCTGAAGAATTGCTGAAAATGCAAAGTACAGGTCGTGGTAGTTACCGTATGCGTGCGGTGTACAGCATCGAAAAAAATGAAATCGTAATTACCGAATTGCCGTATCAGGTTTCGGGTTCAAAAATCATTACCCAAATTGCCGATCAAATGCAGGCGAAAAAACTGCCGTTGGTGAGCGATGTGCGTGATGAATCCGACCATCAAAACCCAACCCGTTTGGTGATTGTACTGCGTTCCAACCGTATTGATGCCGAAGCGGTGATGAGTCACTTGTTTGCCACGACCGATTTAGAATCGAGCTATCGTGTCAATATGAACATGATTGGCGCAGATGGTCGTCCGCAGGTGAAATCGATTCGTCGTATTTTGCTGGAATGGATTGAGATTCGTAAAAATACCGTCACACGTCGTTTGCAATATCATCTTAATAAAATCGAAAAGCGACTGCACATTTTGGCAGGTTTGCTGATTGCCTATTTAGATATCGATACTGTGATTCGAATTATTCGTGAAGAAGATCATCCTAAAGCCGAGTTGATGGCGCATTTTGGTATTGATGAAATTCAGGCCGAAGCCATTTTGGAGTTAAAGCTACGCCATTTAGCCAAGCTTGAAGAAATGGAAATTCGCCGTGAACAAGAAGAATTAGAAGCACGTGCTGCCATTATTCGTGAACAATTGGCGAATCCTGAATCATTGAAAAACTTAATTATCAGTGAGTTGAAAGAAGACGCGAAAAAATTTGGTGATGATCGTCGTTCACCGATTGTATTGCGTGCCGAAGCGACTGCAATTAATGAACAAGATATGCTACCTGCCGACCCTGTGACGGTGGTGTTGTCTGAAGCAGGCTGGATTCGTTGTGCCAAAGGGCATGAGGTCGATGCGGAAAATCTAAACTTCCGTGCGGGTGATCAATATCTCAGTCATGCACAAGGCAAATCCAATCAGCGCGTTTATATTTTAGATGATACGGGACGCAGTTATGCGTTGCCAATTAATAGCTTGCCTTCGGCACGTGGCTTGGGAGAACCATTAAGTTCAAAACTCGCTCCTGCCAGTGGCGTTGGCTTTAAACAGTTACTAATTGCCGATGATGAAGCTGAAATTTTAGCAGCCAGCAGTAAAGGTTATGGTTTTAAAACACAGGCCAAACAGCTAGATACCAATGCCAAAGCAGGTAAAGCATTCCTGTCTTTGCCTGAACAATCGACAGTGATGAATTTGCAAATGATTGAACACGCGAGTCATGTTGCACTGCTCAGTTCAGCAGGGCGTTTACTGGTGATTGAACTGTCAGAATTGCCAATTTTGAACAAAGGTAAAGGTAATAAATTGATACAACTTGAAGAAAAAGATCAGTTGGTGTCTATGTTACCTTTAAATTTAGATGAAGCAATTCAAGTATTTGCAGGACAGCAACAACTCAAACTCAAAGGCGACGATTTGCTGAAGTATGTGGCGAAGCGCGGCACGAAAGGTCAGCTCTTACCACGCGGTTACCAAAAAGCAAATAAACTGTTAATTCAAAGATAATACTAGCGTTTTTTAAGCAAAATACGTTATATATGGTTTATATTCGTGAAAATGGATGCAATACGGGACATAAACAAGCAAACAACGACGTCCTGTATTGAGAAAAACAGTTTAAAACTAAGGATTATTGATTGGAGAAATTGGCATTATGGAAAAGATTTGGTTTGCTGAATACCAAAAGACAGGGATTCCAGAAACTGTAGAACTGCCTGCAGAAAATACGTCACTCGTAGACATTTTTGAACGTAATTTCCAAAAATTTGGTTCACGTGATGCCTTTATCTTTATGGATAAGGTTTTAAGCTTTAGTGAACTAGAAGAAGCTAGCCGTAAATTTGCAACTTATTTACAAAGTTTAGGTTTGGCACCTGGCTCGCGTGTTGCGGTGATGATGCCGAACGTACTTCAATATCCTGTGGTTGCACTGGGGGTGTTCCGCGCAGGTTTAGTATTGGTGAACGTGAACCCACTTTATACTTCACGTGAGTTAGAGCATCAATTAAATGACTCTGGTTCTGAAGTTTTAGTCATTATTGAAAACTTTGCATCCGTTTATCAGGCGATTATTGGTAAAACTCCTGTGAAGCATGTTGTTGTTGCTTCTGTGGGCGATATGCTAGGTGCATTAAAAGGCACGTTGGTGAATTTTGTTTTACGTTCAGTGCGTAAGCAAATTCCTGCATGGAACATTCCGGGTCACGTTAAATTTAACGCAGCAATGTCTAAAGTAAGCCCAAGCAACTACAAACGCCCAAGCTTAACTTTAAGTGATACGGCTGTGTTGCAATACACGGGTGGTACAACAGGTGTATCTAAGGGTGCAGAATTAACACACCGCAACCTTGTGGCAAACATGCTGCAATGTGATGGTATTTTCCAGAGTAAATTCGGTGCACAAGATGGTCAGCCAGATGACCGTATTTTCTGTGCATTGCCGCTGTATCACATCTTTGCATTCATGGTGTGTGCGCTTTACGGCATGTACAAAGGTCAGGCAAACGTCTTAATTCCAAACCCGCGTGACTTACCTGCGGTGATGAAAGAATTACGCAAATATCAACCAACTTTCTTCCCTGCGGTGAATACTTTATTCAATGCGCTTGTGAACAATGAAGAGTTTAAACAGCTTGATCACAGCAAATTGAAAATGGCGATGGGCGGGGGTATGGCAGTATTACCATCAACTGCTGAAGCATGGAAAAAAGTGACAGGCACTAACATCATTGAAGGTTATGGCTTGTCTGAAACTTCGCCAGTTGCAACGGCAAACCCGCCTGCATCTGAAGAATTCACTGGCACAATTGGTATTCCATTACCATTAACTGAAGTGGCTATTTTGGATGATGACGGCAATGAAGTTGCACTGGGTGAGCAAGGTGAAATTTCAATCCGTGGTCCACAAGTCATGAAAGGCTATTGGAACCGTCCAGATGAAACCAATAAAGTGATGATTAATGGTTTCTTCCGTACAGGTGACATTGGTGTTATGGATTCACGCGGCTATGTGAAAATTGTAGACCGTAAAAAAGACATGATTTTGGTATCAGGCTTTAACGTGTATCCATCTGAAATTGAAGAAGTGATTGCGAAGCATCCGAAAGTATTGGAAGTGGCAGCCATTGGTGTACCAGATGAAAAATCAGGTGAAGTGCCAAAACTGTTTGTGGTGAAAAAAGATCCATCATTAACCACAGAAGAAGTATTAGCATTCGCTAAAGAGAACTTAACTGGCTATAAACGCCCGCGTTATGTGGAGTTTATGGATGAATTGCCAAAATCGAACGTAGGCAAAATCTTGCGTAAAGATTTGCGTAAAACTGCGTAATTCATTCTGCTTTGAAATAAAAACGCCCCCGAAAATTCAGGGGCGTTTTTTTATATGCTTAGAAAATTGATTGCTTCTTGTTCAACATAGATGAAGTATTAACAGACCCTACTCTTTCATCAGCCAACGGTCAAAGTAACGACGCCCAACACCCACAATACCCAAGAAAATAAACATCGCACCAAATTGGCGGCTAAAACCTGATTGATTAAAACTGCCATAACTTAAAATATTATCAATTAAGCAATACACCACAATCACAATAATCCAGTGCCAGAGCGGTAAGCGCTTAATCCCTACCGCATAAAACGCCACCCAAAGTACAACGAAGGTAAAAATGGTCGACCATACGTTCATGTTGGCGCAAATCACCATCAATAAAAATGCCACAATAGGCAACACAATTTTTAAAACACGATCCACTCGCAGTTGATGTTGGCGCTGCTTTTCAAGTACATCTAACATTTCCTTTTGATCTGGGCTGACCATAATGGATCCTTTATACAATTGCTTAAAACATGCTATTTAACAAAATTTATTCAAGAAATGCCATGTTATGATAAGTTCTCAATACAGTTTATGAGAAAAAATTGATGCAAAGCATAAGTGGAATTGTTTATCTAATTATAATTGCTTGCTTATTGCCGTATGTCTTTGCTGTTGTCGCAAAAATGGCAGGCGGCTTTAAACGTGAAGATAACCAAAATCCACGTGAATTTTTAGCCAAAACCACAGGTTTTGCTGCACGTGCTAACGCCGTACAGCAAAACAGTTTTGAAAGCCTGCCTTTATTTATTGCTGCAGTGCTCATGGCGGAATATATGGTCATCCCACAAGTGGTGGTGATGATGTTTGGTATTGCTTATATTGTGCTGCGCATTATTTATGGAATTTGTTATTTAGCCAATTGGGCGACGCTGCGTTCAATTGTTTGGATGCTGTCTTTACTTTGTCCAATTTGTATTTTGCTGATGGTGATTAAACTGACCTGATCAAGTCATGTCTGAAAATATGTATTTTTGCCTTGCAGATGTATAATCGCGCAGTAATTCAGGACAGAAAACCGTTATAATTGACGCGGTTTTAAAAAGATTTAACTTGTTTAAGAGTGATGCTATGAGCTACAGCAATATCCCTGCGGGTAAAGATGCACCAAATGACATCTATGTGATCATTGAAATTCCTGCCAATGCAGCGCCAATCAAATACGAAATTGACAAAGATTCTGATGCATTATTTGTAGACCGTTTCATGGGTACAGCAATGTTCTACCCAGCGAACTACGGTTATGTACCAAATACACTTTCATTGGATGGTGATCCGCTAGACGTATTGGTTGTGACCCCACACCCAGTAGAGCCAGGTTCTGTGATTCGTTGCCGCCCAGTGGGTAAATTGAACATGGAAGATGACGGTGGTGTTGATGCGAAATTGGTTGCCGTTCCGCACGAAAAATTAACCCCAATTTATAAAGATGTTCAAGAATATACTGATCTTCCACCATTATTGATCAGCCAAATTGAACACTTCTTCCAGCACTATAAAGACTTAGAGCCAGGCAAATGGGTTAAGTTAAGCGGTTGGGAAGGTGCTGATGTTGCAAAACAAGAAGTATTGAACTCAATTGAAGGCTACAAAGCTGCAAATCCATAATTTGCGTGGCCTGTTCAGCGTTCAAATGAAAGCTGAAATGTAAAAAACCTGCACATATTCTGTGCAGGTTTTTTTATTGGGTTTGCTATTCCGAGAAATTAGAATAATTTCACTGGAATATCTAACCAGATACGCCATTCATTGGTATCATTCATATAAATAGATTTGTAGCTATCATTTGCACGGTAATATGAGTGACGTACGCGAAGGCTCGCGTCTTTCGCAAAACCAGATTGAACTGTATATTTCACTTGATTAAAAAATTCACGTTCTTGTCCTTCTTGCTCGTTGCCAAGAACATCAATATCCCATCCATAGACAAATGCAGAAGTCCAGTTTAAACCTGCTAAACCGTGATTCTTAAAGTTATAATTATATTGTAGGCCAAGTGATTTTTCATCTTTGCCGATAAAATCTGAAAGATAAGAGTTCGGTAGGTAAATACTTTGTGCACCGTCAGCGTTGTTGCCATAATCGTAGCCTAAGCTGCCAGTATTTTGTTGATAAGCAAGCATTACGTTATGTACATCTTTACTATACGTACTAGAAATCGCCCAAATAGAGTTCTGTTTATCTTCAGTCAAAGTCTCAATATTTGATAAGCTACCAGCTTCGAATTCAGTATGATAACCACTAAAGCTATGAGTTAAAGTGCTTTCATTTGCCAAAGCATAGCTATAGTTGGCATTGACATAATGACGATCTAATTTATCTTTAACGTCAACACCATAATAAGATGCATTTAAGTCATCATTGAAGGTGTATTTTGCACCCCAAACTACAGCACGGTCTAATTTATTACCATCTGAATTGATTTGGCTTGAATATTGGTTCTCAGTAAATTTACCTGCAACCAAGTTTAAGTTATCAATTTCATTGCTTTGAACAAGTACACCTGTGAAATATTCAGGTACTAAGCGGGCAGTGTTGCTAGCTAGGACAGGTAAATCTAAAACTTGTGTACCGTAAGTTGCTGTAGTATTCGAGATACGTGCTTTGACATAAGCACCACCACGCGCCCAATGGTCATAAGCAGAGCCATCATTATGTGTTGGAATCATTCCGTTGCCCGTATGCGCATTTTCGCCTAGCTTGAATGAAGCATCACCAATAATCCCTGCACCAAAACCGACTACACCTTTGGTAAAGCCTGAATCTAATTTTATGATTGCTGTTTGTGCAAATGAACTGGTATCTGTATCAGGGGCTACATCTTTATAGTCACGAGCTAAATAGCCTGTACGGAATAAAACCGAACCGTTTGCGTCTTCTACAAAGCCTTTAGATTCACTTTGTTCGCTAGCAAATGCAGTTGAAATAAGCGCTGCGTTGATCAATAACGCAAGTGTCAGTTTTTTAGATTTCAGCATTGGGAGAGAGCCTCATGCAGTAAATGTGTAGTTGAAACGTAGCCGAATTGTATCGCTATTTATGCGCGAAAATATCACTTTTAAAGCACTTATGACACTAAAGTTAAGCATTTTTTCGATAAACTGTGGGGTCATTAAAAATATCGACTTTTCAAAAGTTGAATAAATATTTTATTTTTTAGTAAAAACATAAACATATTTAAAACTTACTGAGTCACTGAAACATAGCCAAATACAGCGCATCTGCAACTTGTACATTAAAAATACAGTTTATTCAATTTTTCAACAGCTTGGTGTGTGATCAAAGCGCATAAGGCACAGCATAAATTTTAAAATAGGGTGAAGTTTTTCCTGTGAAATGGTTATCTATGAAGTCGAATTTTGGGCAAGAGATAAGTGGGGAAATAAATTTATGAATCTTTATTTGAATTAAGAGTATAAAAATTACATTTTATTTAAGCTTTGAGTAATAGCTTTTGGCTATTACGGATTTCATGTGAAACATCGGTGTTTAGTTTTGGCATTACGATGAAAACAGAACTGTTTAAGCAGATATTTTATACATAACTTTTATATGGTCTTTGGCTTGCGAAAATTAAAATTGATCTATCGTTTTGGTCATTGAATTATTTTTGATGTGAAGATTGAAGTGTCGCGTCGTATATTGATGTCAAATTTTGGTGCAGAAATCTAGTGCAGTTTAGGACAGGATTTCTGTCTGTTCACTGAGTTTTGATAGTTGATGGCGTAAGGATGAACAGAGGATAGGCATGACTTTCTATTTTTTGATCAGGATAGGCTTGTGATTCTTGACTGCACTTTTTTAGGTATGTGATTTAGCTTTATTGCTATGCAAGGATGCAAAAAATAATCATAGCACTGTGTAAATTCATGTTTAAAGTGCAGTGGTTATAAGACGAGTATTGATGCAAATCAAAATTCATTCCAATCAAAATAAAAAACACACTAAAAATAATTGATGTATAACAATAGTTTAAATTTATATCTATTGCTTTTAAACGTAAAATTGCTGTTCTGAATTTCATCGTTGGCATAGAGTTTGCAATTCCTTCATTGAGTCAAAAAAAATAGACAAAGGCATCTCATCCGATGCAGGGGGAATCTAAAATGAAATTCGTACTTCAAACACTTTCTTTGGCGATGTTCGCAGCCACATCAAGTCTCAGCTTTGCTGCAGAAAATGCGACAGGCATGTCGTTTAGCGGGACAGCAGCCTTAACCAGTGATTATCGCTATCGTGGTTTAACTCAAACCTTTAATGATCCCGCAGTGCAAGCAGGTTTTGCTCTCAGCCATGATTCTGGCGTGTATGCAGGCGTGTGGGGTTCCAATGTCGATTTTGGTGGTACGGCACATTTAGAGCTTGACCCTTATATGGGCTATACCACAAGCCTAGATTATTTTGCCAGCAAACCCATTTTGGATGTGGGTTTTTGGTATTACGCCTACCCAAGTGAGAGCGATTTAAACTGGCTCGAAGCTTATGCAAAATTAGGTTTTAGTGATATTTTGTTTAAAGATGCCAGCTTATTAACAGCCATTAACTACAGTAATGATTTCTTAGGTGGTGACACCGATGCTTGGTATTTCAATGCCACTTATACCGCACCCATTGGAAGTACCGGCTTTTCTGGGGTTGCTGGATTAGGTTACACCCAAGCAGATGACTTTGATTTTGGCGGTGGAAAAGACAGCTATGTAGATTGGAAAGTCGGTGTAAGCTATAACTTTGCTTCAGTTGAAGGTTTATCTGCTGAATTGGCTGCTGTAGGAACTGATATTGATACCGATGGTTTTTCGCATGCGGCAAAGCGTGGCGTTGAAACAGGAGCTGTATTTACTTTAACTAAAGCCTTCTAAAGATACGGCTACGACGATAAATAAAAGCTCCAGTTAGGAGTGAAACTTAAAACAATAAAAACAACTCGCCCATTGTACAGGCATGGCAATGGGCTATTTTCATCTCTTAGACTTTTAATCAGATTCTTAATCGAACTCTTAATTAGACTTTCAATCAGGCTTCATGGGCACGATAAGACAGTGCTTCACTCAAATGTGGACTTTGAATCTGTTCACTTTGGGCTAAATCTGCAATGGTGCGTGCCACTCGTAACACCCGATGATACGCACGTGCCGATAAGTTCAAACGCTGCTGCGCAATGGCTAAAATATTTTGCGCAGTATCATCTAAATGTGCAAATTGCTCTAATTGTTTGGGACTGAGCGCCATGTTTAAACACTCTTGGCGTTGCAATTGTCGTGTATATGCTTGAATGACACGGCTTCGCACGGTTTCAGAATTTTCCACTGGTCGGGTATCCTGTAATTCATGTGCTTGCAGAGGTGGTACATCAATGTGTAAGTCGATACGATCCAATAACGGCCCTGAAATACGGTTTTGATAGCGTTTAATACTTTCTGCAGAACACTGACAGCGCACATCTTGATTAAAAGCATAACCACAAGGGCAGGGATTCATGGCAGCAATCAGTTGAAAGTTGGCTGGAAAGGTAATTTGCCGAGAGGCGCGGGAAATCACAATTTCTTTGGACTCTAAAGGTTGGCGCAGCACTTCTAACACTTTTTTATCAAATTCAGGCAATTCATCTAAAAATAAAACGCCTAAATGCGCCAAGGTAATTTCACCGGGTTTGGGATATGAGCCTCCACCGACCAAGGCTACAGCAGAAGCGGTATGATGTGGGGCGCGAAAAGGACGCTGTCCAAACGTATGCGGGCTATTGGCCACTGAATAGATACTGGCAACCTCTAAATTTTCCTGCATATTCAATGGCGGTAAAATACTGGAAAGCCTAGATGCCAATAAGGTTTTACCTGTACCGGGTGGGCCTTTGAATAGCAATGAATGTCCACCAGCAGCTGCTATTTCCAAAGCACGTCGTGGGCGCAATTGTCCTTTAACATCGACTAAATCAAATGCGGAATGTGATAACTGTGGCTGGGCAATTGCGGTGACTTTATCTAAAGGCTGGCTTTGTGCCAAATGTTCGCAAACTTGTTTTAAATGTGTGGCGGCAAAGACTTCAAAGTCAGGCAATTGAGCAGCTTCTTGTGCATTTTGTTCAGGTAAAACCAAACAATGCTGTGCCTGTTGGCAGGCAATCGCAATACTGAGTGTACCTGTGGTAGGGCGCAATTGACCATCTAAAGCCAATTCTCCAATAAACTCTAAACCTTCAGTGCTTTGTTCGGGCAATTGTCCCGAAGCAATTAAAATGCCTAAAGCAATGGCTAAGTCCAAACGTGAACCATCTTTGGGTAAGTCGGCAGGTGCTAAATTAATGGTCAGACGTTTGGTTGGAAATTGAAAACCACTGTTAATAATGGCAGAGCGTACCCGATCTTTACTCTCACGCACGGCAGCTTCGGCTAGACCGACAATGGTTAAAGAAGGTAAGCCTTGACTCAGATGGACTTCGACTTCAATTGCAGGGGCGTGCAAGCCGAGCAGCCCCCGCGTATACACTTTGGCAAAAGACATTTTTATGATGATCCGTTTTGGTGCGTTATTTTTATAATGTTTGGTTTTTGTATTTATGCACTCAATTGGTGCTTATTTTTGGAGTTGGATTTTCTGTTCTAGTACTTCAACCTGTTTTAACAATTCATTTAAACGTAAGTTGGCATTATTGAGCGCAGTACGTTGGCGGTCTAGCTCATCTTGCGAGACCAAATCCATTTTGGTGACCGCCTCATTGAGCAAAGCACGTAAATTATGTTCTAAATCTTTTTTAGGTTGTTCAACTTGTTCCAAAATGGCTTGTAATAAAGTTTCAATCATTGTTGTTTCCACAAAGATGGAGAAAATGGAGGCAGTGTAGCACTGGTCTTGAATAGACTATAGCATTTCAGACGAAATATGGATTTATTCGATGAGTAAAATCGTAAATCTTCTAGTAAATATGTCTATTTTTTGAAGATCAAAACCATATAAATGTATAAAATAAGGTATAAAGAAAACTCATGTCACGGTTTCTAATTTCCCCCGACCTTAGAACTTTGGCATGGAATTTGAACATAAAACCTTACTGGTGAATTAAGCCGAAGGAAAACACACATGAAGCTCGTAACTGCAATTGTAAAACCCTTTAAATTAGATGATGTGCGTGAAGCATTATCTGAAATTGGTGTTCAAGGGATCACCGTAACAGAAGTCAAAGGCTTCGGTCGCCAAAAAGGTCATACCGAACTTTATCGTGGCGCCGAGTACGTCGTTGACTTTTTGCCTAAAGTTAAAATTGAAATCGCAATTAGCGATGAAATGGTGGATTCGGTGATTGAGTCAATCACTCGTGTTGCTAGTACAGGCAAGATTGGTGATGGCAAAATCTTTGTTACTAACCTCGAACAAGTCATCCGTATTCGTACAGGTGAAACGGGTGCAGACGCTGTTTAAGAAAATGGCACGAAGTTTGCTGAGTACCTAATAACTCACAAAAACAAAGGTCGGGGGACACAAATGAAAAAAATGCTACTCGCGCTGAGTCTATCAGGCGCACTTCTTGGTGGTTCTGTTGCTTGGGCTGAAGAAGCCGTAACAGCCACCGCACCAACTTCAGATGTTGCAGTGCTTGAAACTGCCGAAACATCTCCTATCGAAACAACAAATGCAACAGAAGTTGCAGCTGTAGCAGAAGTCAGCACGCCCGAAGCTGCTGAACCTGAAGCTGTATTAGATACAGGCGATACCGCTTGGATTTTAGTTTCGACTGCTTTAGTTTTACTCATGACCATTCCTGGTTTGGCACTATTTTATAGCGGTATGGTACGCAAGAAAAACGTACTCAATACTATGGCTTATAGCTTTGTAGCAGCAGCCGTGGTCAGTATTGCCTGGGTGGCAGTGGGCTATAGTTTGGCTTTTGGTGAAGGTAATGCCTTTATTGGTGGTCTAGACAAAGTCATGCTGGCAGGCATTGGTACCGATGCGCTCAGTGGCAGTATTCCTGAAATTCTATTTGTGATATTTCAAATGACCTTTGCCATCATTACTGTGGCAATTATCAGTGGTTCAATTGCAGAACGAATGAAGTTTGGTGCCTTTGTTGCCTTTATCGCGATTTGGGTGGTTGTGGTCTACGCACCAATTACCCACTGGGTATGGGGTGGTGGTTGGTTAGGCAATGATGGCGCACTCGACTTTGCTGGTGGTACTGTTGTTCATATTAACTCGGGTGTTGCAGGTTTGGTTGCTGCATACATGTTGGGTAAACGTATGGGCTTGGGCCGTGAATCTATGGCCCCGCACAACCTGACCTTGACTGTACTGGGTGCAAGTTTACTTTGGGTGGGCTGGTTTGGTTTCAACGGTGGTTCTGCTTTAGGCGCGAATGGTGCAGCGGGTTATGCCTTAGTTGTGACTCAAGTGGCAGCCGCAGCCGCAGCAATTGCATGGCTTGTGGTTGAAAAACTGGTACGTGGTAAAGGTTCTGTATTAGGTGCTGCATCGGGTGCTGTTGCAGGTTTGGTCGTCATTACGCCAGCAGCAGGTTTTGTGACTGTCGGTGGTGCATTAGCGATGGGTTTAATTGGTGGTGTGGTCTGTTTCTGGGGGATTACTGCCTTAAAACGCGCCCTGAAAGCCGATGACTCTTTAGATGCCTTTGGACTACATGGTGTAGGTGGTATTGTTGGTGCAATTTTAACCGCCTTTTTTGCCAGCGAGTTTATTATGGGCGATGCTGCACCAAGCAACCTAATGAGCCAAGTTTGGGTGCAAGTTGAAGGTGTGTTAGCGACTATTGCTTACTCAGCTGTACTGACTTTCATCATCTTAAAAGTAATTGATCTAACAATCGGTATTCGTGTGGCTGCAGAAGATGAGCGTATGGGACTTGACTTAAGCCAACATGGTGAGCGTGTCGAATAATCCACACAGCACATAATCAATATATTGTGTAAAACAGCCCTTTGGGGCTGTTTTTTTTCTATATATTGCGTAAAACTCTACAAAGTTGAGAAATTTTGCTACACTGCATTTTCATTCAAATTTGTGCAATTTAACCGCTATGCATTGTCCATTTTGCAACGCTGCAGACAGTAAAGTGATTGACTCACGTTTGGCGGCAGAAGGCTGCCAAATTCGCCGACGTCGTGAGTGTATTGGCTGCGGTGAACGCTTCACCACTTTTGAAAGTTATGAAGTCGTCATGCCACGTGTGATTAAATCGGATGGGAAAAGTGAACCCTTCGATGAAGCCAAGCTACGTCGTTCACTGATGCATGCTTTACAAAAGCGTCCTGTGACCCAAGAGCAAATAGAAACTGTACTCAGCGACATCCAATTACAAATTCGCCGTTTGGGTGAGCGCGATGTGAAATCACGTACCATTGGTGAAATTGTCATGCAGGCCTTATTTGCACTGGATCATGTGGCGTATGTCCGTTTTGCTTCGGTGTATCAAGACTTTCAGGATGTCGAAGCGTTTCGTCGTCAAATTGAACAAATGCAGTTACGTGAGCAATAAATCCTCATGTCAGCAAAAAGCACACAACATCTGAATATGACTGAATCTACTTCCAATTTACCACCCGACGATCTTTTTTGGATGCGTCGTGCTATTGAATTGGCACGTTTGGGGCAATACAGTACCAAACCTAATCCAAATGTCGGCTGTGTGATTGTTAAAGATGCGCAATTATTGGGCGAAGGTTATCATCCGCGTGCAGGACAACCGCATGCCGAAGTCTTTGCTTTGCGTCAGGCAGGTGAACAGGCACGTGGTGCAACTGCCTATGTAACTTTGGAGCCGTGTGCGCACTATGGACGCACACCACCTTGTGCCAAAGCATTGGTTGATGCAGGCGTGGCTAAAGTGGTGGTGGCATGTCCAGACCCAAATCCATTGGTGGCAGGCAAGGGCGTTCAGATTTTACAGGATGCAGGTATTCAGGTTAGCGTGGGCGTGGCAGAAGCTGAAGCAGCGCAGTTAAATGCAGGCTTTTTAAAAGCCATGGCTACAGGCATGCCTTATGTGCGTTTAAAAATTGCTTCTAGTTTGGATGGTCGTACGGCAATGGCTTCGGGTGAATCCAAATGGATCACAGGCACGGCTGCACGTGCCGATGTGCAGCATTGGCGGGCAATTTCTGCTGCAGTATTAACGGGGATCGACACGTTACTGGCCGATGACTGTCTGCTTAATGTACGCCACTTAGAGGGTGTAGATGACATCCACAGCGTAGTACAACCCAAACGGATTATTTTAGATCGCCAAGGTCGTTTGCCTTTGAGCGCACAAATTTTGCAGCAGCCTGAAACGGTGATGGTGATGGGACCGTATCGTGCAGAGTTGGCTGCTTTGGGCGTGTTACAATTGGAACCGCAACCTTTAGCCACCTTACTTGCCCAATTGGTACAGCAACATCAAATTTATGATGTGTTGGTTGAAGCGGGTGCAACCTTATCGACCGCTTTCTTACAGGAAGGTTGGGTTGATGAAGTGATCAGCTATGTGGCACCTACATTGTTAGGGCGCTCGGCTCGTGCCATGTTTAATGCAGAATTTGAACAGATGGCAGAGCAACTTCGATTTAAACTTTGCGATGTCACTCAATTGGGTGATGACGTGCGCCTTAGGTTAATTCCTTCTCAAGAGACACTATGAGTTCAGAGTCAACGGTTTATCACAAACGTCGTCATGCGGCACGCACCACTGATGAATACTTATTCCATCAGTTAGTGCCTTATTTGGGCAATAAACGCCGTTTACTGCATCTGATTTTAGAAGCACTTGAACAGACAGGAACGCTACATCCTAAAAATGGTCGTGCACCAATTTTTGCCGATTTTTTTGCAGGTTCAGGAGTGGTATCACGTTTGGCGCGTCAAAATGGTTATCGGGTGATTGCCAATGATTGGGAACCGTACAGCCATGCCTTAAACCATGCGATTTTGGCCTGCACTGAAGCGCCCGCGTTTAAAGAATTAGGCGGCTATCAAAAAGCCATTGATTATTTGAACCGTTTGCCTGAAGTAAAAGGCTGGGTGACGCATAATTTGTGTCCGCGCAATGACGAGATTTATGACCCAAGTCGTGACCGTTTGTTCTTTAAACGTCGAAACGGCATGCGTATAGATGCGATTCGTCAGCAAATTGCCACGTGGCAAGCGCAGGGTGCAATTGATGATGTTGAGATGTCAGCATTATTGGCACCGTTGCTGTACTCTGCCAGTTTTGTCAGTAATACCAGTGGAGTGTTTAAAAGCTTCCACCATGGTTGGGGCGGTAAAACTAAAACTGCACTAGAACGAATTGAATCGTTATTGTGGCTCACTCCAAGCCGTTTTTGTGAAATTGGCGATGCCAGTAAACCTGCTGCAGAAATGTGGTGTGTCGATGCACAGCATCTGGCCAATCAAATGAGTGGTTTTGAGGTCGATGTTGCGTATTTGGACCCTCCATATAACCAACATGCCTATAGCAGTAACTATCATGTTTTAAATGCTTTAACGTTGTGGGATCAGGTCGATTTACCCACCCCAGACACCAAAGGCTTTAAAAGTGGTATTGACCGTGCATGGCGTAAGGAACGTCCAAGTCCATATAACTCTTCCAAGTATGCCAAAGAGGCTTATGAAACCTTATTGGAAACCATCAATGCACGTTTTATTCTGACCAGCTATTCTACCGATGGTAATATTAGTGCCACAGACTTGTTGCAAGCCAATTTAAAACGCGGTCGAGTGACGTTATTGACGCAAGATGTTCCGCGTTATCGCGTGAGTAAACAGCGTCAGTCCGAGCGTGCGCGCGTGCTGGAATTTATTGTGATTACCGATACGCATGCCAAGTCAGGCCCACCTATTCGCCAGTTGTTAGGGCAACTTTACCATTTTGCAGAATTGGGTGGTGTAGATACCTCAGGTGTGAGTACCCAATTGGCGTTGTGGTAAATCCACAAATCCTCAGTGAATGAGAGAAAAGATTATGTTTACAGGCATTATTGAAAGTTTAGGTAAAGTAGAAAGCCTGCAAAGTGTGGGCGGTGATGTACGTTTGCGTATTCAGACCGATTTGGATATGTCGGATGTGCATTTGGGGGATTCAATTGCCACCAATGGTATTTGCCTGACTGTGATCGAGTGGGGCGACAATTGGTATGCCGCAGATGTGTCCCGTGAAAGTTTGAACCGTACCACTTTAGGCACATGGAAAGTGGGTCAGCCTGTCAATGTCGAAAAAGCCATGTTGCCGACCACACGTTTTGGTGGACATATCGTAAGTGGCCATGTTGATGCAGTCGGTGAAATTACGCTGGTACGTGAAGATGCACGTTCAATTTACTATGAAGTGACTGCACCTGCAGAAATTGCCAAATATTTGGCAGAAAAAGGTTCGGTGACCGTCGATGGCATCAGCCTGACCATTAACCATTTACGCGGCAGTGTTATCAGTCTGAATTTAATTCCACACACGGCAGAGCGTACCAATATTGGCACATGGAAAGTTGGCAGCAAGGTCAATTTAGAAGTGGATGTCTTGGCGCGTTATATTGAGCGTTTGCTCTTGGGTGATAAAGCTGCAGAAACTACGCAGCAATCTAAAATTAGCATGGAATTCTTGGCTGAAAATGGCTTTTTAAAATAAGCACAGAGCCGAATGAAATTTAAACAGTCTGATTGAAAAATTAGACTGTTTTTTTGTTTTTAGGGATAATTAACGAGATAAAGATGTTTTTTTCATCATAAACACCCCTTTGGCTTAATGTAAATGATTGATTTTTTAATGAATTTGGAACACTGGCTGCCATTATTACTCGATAATTATGGTCTGTGGATCTATGCCATTTTGTTTCTGATTATTTTTGCAGAAACAGGTTCTGTGTTCATGTTCTTTTTACCAGGCGATAGTTTGCTGATCGCAATTGGTGCCTTATGTTCCACCACTGACGTGGTGCATTTGCACTATATGGGGATTTTGCTTTTTGTCGCGGCAGTCTTGGGATATAGCGTCAACTATTACACTGGACGAATTCTAGGGGTGAAGTATTTTCATCAACATTCACGTTATTTCAAACCTGAATATATTGTCAAAACCAACCATTATTTTATGAAACATGGTGGCAAAACTATTTTAATGGCGCGTTTTATACCGTTTGTACGCTCATTTGCACCATTTGCTGCAGGATCAGGGCACATGCCTTTGGCGACCTTTAGTTTTTATAATGTGGTGGGTGCTGCCGTATGGATTTTTTCTTTAATGGCAATAGGTTATGGCTTGGGTAATATTTTGTCTTGGTTGGGTGATTGGATTTAAATTCCTCATTTTTTCTATTTTCTTATTCTAAATCCACCGCGATAACTAAAAAAGTGGATTGATGGCCACAAAAAAAGCCCACCGTGTGGACTTTTGATATTGTTCAGTTTTAGTGTTTGGTGACAATTAATTCTGTGCCACCCAGGCGCGGGCTAAAAGTATCGTTACTTTGAATTGAAAACTCCCCCTTTTCCGCTTCTTTAGACAAGTACATGCTTAATGATTGGAAATCTGCACGACTGATCCATAAATCCTGAGCACGAATACTCCACTGTTCGCCCGTATTAAGATGGTCGATTTTGCCTGAAATTTTCGTCAAGATATCCATTTGAAACCCATGATTGCAAAAGTCATTAAAGGAGATGAAAGTTGAAAATTCAACTTTTTCTGGATGACTATCATGTGACAAAATTATTTCATTTTGATGACATTGGGCTTAAGACTTTGGGCTAATTGGGGATAAAAAGTAAAATTATTCTTTAGAAAAATTTGAATTTTTTAAGATATAGTCAATTTCTTCTTGGGCTGCAGCATGTAGTCGCGCACGAAAGATCGTTACCGCCTGCTCAATTTGAGTTTCGGCTTCTAGCTCTAAACGCAAACGTACACTTTCAAGTTCAGAAACAATTTGATCATCACTTACCGCAGTTGCGGCTTGATTAAAAGTCACTGCAGGTAATTCAGGATTTTGCTCATAACGTGCAGTATAGTTTGAAATTTCCTGATCCAGACTTTGACGCATCAACTCAAGTGCTTGAGTTTGTTCTGCAAAGCGTTGCGCTTCATCTTGCTGTAGCTGTGCAGCATAAGCGGCTTGTTCTGCACGTTGCTGTTCTAATTTGAGTTCGAGTGCCAATTGGCGACGTTGCCGTGCTTCTTCAATCAAACGTGCTTTCAGGTCAGCATAGGCTTGTTCAATTTTTTCCTGTGATTGTTGCTGAGCGCGCTGATCTTCTGCAATCCAGTTGTGTAATTGCGTTTCAGGTTGCAAGACCTCACAAATTCGATGCAGATCATCCATAAATGTCTGGCGCACAGCCTGAGGCGCGGTTAACCAGCGCTGTTTAAAATCTGAGCCGACATTTAAAGTCACCGCATCTCTCCTTATTTTGAGCAGTATTTTTAAAAAAACGTTTTAAAATTAAAGCTTAAACGTCTGTGGTTCTATGCCCAAACGTCGATATTGTTTGAATTTTTCACGTCCAAGCACTTTAGCTGCTTCGTGATTTTCAATAATCTCAATAATGTGACTAAATTTTGCATAGGCTTCAAGTGCCTGACTGTTAAAATTAAACACAATCCAGTCCGATTGCTGCGGTAATTCGGCAGAAATACATAAGCTGGCCTGTGTTTGGTTAATGCCATGCGGAATAAAACTGCTGGCATCAAAACTCCACAGACGCTCATCCAATGTTTGCTGTAACTCTGGGTCAGGGCAATGCAACCAAATGCGCGCCTGCTGCCGCAGTATTTTGCGGCATAAACGGCAAGTGCTTTCCACTTGCCGTTCAGGACTTTTTTCAAACAAATAAAAGCTGACTTTAGCCATTATTGCTTGCACGTTGTGCGAGGAACTGCATCAATAACGGTACAGGACGACCTGTTGCGCCTTTATTGCTGCCTGAATTCCATGCAGTGCCTGCAATGTCTAGATGCGCCCAGCGATAGTCACGGGTAAAGCGTTGCAAGAAGCATGCTGCAGTAACTGAACCTGCTTTAGGCCCACCAATATTGCCAATATCGGCAAATGGTGAATCCAGTTGTTCTTGGTAATCGTCAATCACGGGCATACGCCATACACGGTCAAATGCAGTGTGTCCCGCAGCATCCAATTCCGCCGCAAGTTCATCATCTGGGGTAAACATGCCTGTCAGTACCGAACCGAGTGCAACCACGCAAGCGCCTGTTAAAGTCGCAATATCAATCACCAAAGCAGGGTTGAAGCGTTTCACATAGGTTAGGGTATCGCACAGCACCAAACGACCTTCGGCATCGGTATTTAAAATTTCGATGGTTTGGCCGCTCATACTGGTCACAATATCACCCGGGCGAGTGGCTTTGCCTGACGGCATATTTTCTGCAGCGGCAATCGTGCCGACCACATGGATAGGTAAACGTGCTTCACACAGCGCGCGCATGGTGCCTAAAACTGAAGCAGAACCACACATATCAAATTTCATTTCATCCATCCCTAAGCCGGGTTTGAGTGAAATGCCGCCTGTATCAAAGGTGATGCCTTTACCAACCAATACCACAGGTGCTTCATCACGCTGTGCTTGGTATTCGAGGCTAATAATGCGCCCTGGACGATCTGAACCTTGACTGACTGCAAGGAAAGCGCCCATGCCTAATTCTGCCATTTCTGCTTCATCTAAAATGGTGACTTTGAGTAGGTCTGGATATTCTGCCGCAAGTGCTTGAGCTTGTTCTGCCAAATATTCAGGGAAACAAATGTTGCCCGGACGGTTGCCCAAGTCACGTGCCATGTTTTGACCCGATTGCATGGCTTCAATCAATTGAAGTTGATCTGCGCTGAGTGGGCTGTTATTGGCAATGAAATGGATTTGTTCAAGCTGAAATTCATTCTTTTTGCTTTTGTATTCATCAAAAGCATAGGCTGCTTGGGTCAGGCTGAGTGCAAATACATAATGCAGCTCGCTAGGCAGGGCAGACAAGTCAATGCTGATCTGTTTAAATTTTTTTTGTGAAGATTTGATAATGCTTTGTGCAATTTTTGCCAGCTTTGCGGCTGGTAATTCTGCGGTTTTACCCAAACCGATCAGGTTGCTATTGGCGCATTCAGCAACGCTAGCCACCAAACTTAAACTTTCATTAAAGCCTGCTTTAAATTGTGTCGCTTGAATAATGCTGTCTAAATCCTTGATTTGATAAGCAGCAGTTGCCTGTGGCACCTGTTCTGCAGCCACTAAAATTGACAAAGATTCACTCGCGCTGTGTTCTTGGAATGCGGGACTTAAGCTAAATTTAATCACTGGATTTTATGCCTATCTAAATGTGCAAACTATGCAACCATTGAAACATTTTTATGCGTCGAGTTTCAATGTATAACAAGGCGATAGGTTTTATATTTTCAACATTCAGGTAAACTAACGCGAATTGGATTCCCTCACATTTTGGAAGAAATAATTTGATTATTCGGCGTTATTTGGTCAAGCAAGTTGTGTCGACATCCTTGGTTGTGATTGCCTTACTGACTTTGATCATGATGGGTGGTCGCTTGATCAAGTATTTTGGCGTGGCGGCACAAGGGCGTCTGGATGCGAGTATTTTATTCAGCATCATTGGCTATCGCTTGCCTGAATTTTTGACGCTGATCTTACCTTTGGGTTTCTTTATTGGCTTGATGTTGGTATTTGGTCGTTTATATGTCGACCATGAAATGGCAGTGCTCAACAGCAGTGGCGTGAGTCGGCATCAATTGGCACGTTTATTGGTGCCAATGACGCTGGTATTTCTAATTGTCCAAGGCTTTTTAATGCTGTGGGCATCACCGTGGGGATTGCGTCAGTTTGAAGCATTGACCACCAGTCAGGCGGTACGCACAGGTTTTGATTTGGTGCGACCCAAAGAGTTTATTTCTTCAGGGCCATATACCATTTACGCAGGTGATCTATCTGAAGATCGTAAAAACCTGAAAGATATTTTCTTCTATCAACGTGCAGAAAAAGCAGGTCGTCCTGATGTCATGATTCTGGCAAAAGAAGCGACACGGGTAGAGCTGGAAAATGATCCTGCCAATGTGGTGGATTTGGTCGAAGGGCGTCGTTATGAAATATTTCCGGGCACAGCCAAATATTCACAGGCAGAATTCCAAAGTTATCGTTTACGTTTAGAGAATGACAAAGAAGCTAAATTTGAAAGTGCCGAAGTAGAAGCCTTAACCACCTCGCAACTTTGGAAAAACCGTGCAGACCCTGTGGTCGCAAGTGAACTGGGATGGCGTATTTTTGTGCCTTTTGCGATTGTGGTGGCGTTGTTTTTAGCCGTGGCATTGTCAGAAGTTAGTCCGCGTCAGGGGCGTTATTTAAAACTGTTTCCTGCCTTGTTAATTTTCGCCAGTTTGATTGTGGCGCTCATGGCGGTTAAAACCCGTATCAGCAAACAAGAAATGGGCATGATTGCTTATCCGTTGGTGTTGTTGGCTTATGCGATTGCGGCAGCCTTGTTCTCACGTAAACAAAAACTAGCACCTAAAATTAAGCAGCAAATTCAGCGAGTGAGGTCTTAAGATGTTGGCACGTCGTATAGTTGCAAAACACGTCACCAAGACCACTGCACTGGCTATGTTTGGTGCAACGGCAATTTTGTCTGGTTTGCAGGTGTTGTTTACCTATTTAGGCGAATTGGGTTCACTCAATGAAAACTATAGTGCATGGCAGGCATTGCTGTATGTATTGTGGGGTGCGCCAAATTATCTCTATGAAATTTTGCCGATTTCTGCCTTGATTGGCGCAGTGTTAGGCTTGGGTACGTTGGCATCCAACAGCGAATTGATTGTGATGCGTTCTGCAGGGATTAGCCTGTGGCGTATTGTGGGATGGGTGATTCGTTCCGCCATGGTATTGGTACTGCTGTCTTTTGTGCTCAGTGAATGGGTGATTCCATACACCAATGAACAAGCCAAAAGTGTTAAAAGTCACCGTAGCGTCGCTGAGCTGGGTGAAGTTCGTGGCTATTGGTCGCGCGAAGGCAATCGTTTTATTTATATTGACTACGCCAATGCCCAAGGGCAGCTCAAAAATGTACAAGTGGTCGATTTTGATGATAACTATCGCTTGCGTGGTACATTGTCTGCAGATCAGGGACAGTTTATTAAAGACGGTAGTTGGTTGCTCAATCAAACTGAACAGATGGATATTTTGCAGGCGGGCAACGCGACTTTAGCTAAAAACAGCGAACAGGCTTTGGCTTTAGCATTGCAACCGAAATATGTGCACATGGTCACCATCGACCCTGAAGATTTATCCCCAAGTCAATTGGTCAGTTTCATGAGTTATATGCATGAATACAGCCAAGTACCCAAAACCTACCAACTGGCGTTCTGGCAAAAACTTGGTGCACCCTTTGCGCTGATTGCTTTGGTGGTGATTGCTTGCTCCTTTATTTTTGGGCCGTTACGTCAGCAATCTATGGGTTTCCGTTTGGTGATTGCTTTATTTGTGGGCTTAACCTTCTTTTATTTACAGGATTTCTTGGGCTATGCCAGCTTGGTCTATGCACCATCGCCTGCGTGGTTCGTATTTATTCCTATTATTCTGATGTTTGTCATCGGCGGTTACTTACTGCATCGTGCGCGTTAAGTGCGGGCCGATGCTGCTGCTTTTTCCGTATGATTGGGTAAACCTATCTGAATCAGTGGCGGAAACCATCTTCTGAACATAGAGTCTTGACGCAAAATTCGTTAAGATAGCATGATTAATTTGTAGACGAAAAAGAGTATTGATTATGGCGGATGCAACTGCTGGCAAAATCCCTCACGTATTGGTGATTATGGATGGTGTGGGTCATCGCGAAGCGGTCGAAGACAACGCGTTTTTAGCAGCGAAACGACCAAATTTGACTGCTATGCAGGAAAAGCATCCGCATGGTTTGATCTCTGGTTCAGGTGAAGATGTGGGCTTGCCAGATGGTCAAATGGGTAACTCTGAAGTTGGTCACATGAACTTGGGTGCAGGACGTGTGTTGTACCAAGACTTTACCCGTATTACCAAAGACATTCGTACAGGCGCTTTCTTTGAACATGAAGTGTTGGTCGATGCGGTAGAAAAAGCCAAAGCAGCCAACGGTGCAGTGCATCTGCTTGGTTTATTGTCTGAAGGCGGTGTGCATTCGCATGAAGATCATATCGTGGCGATGGCAGAATTGGCATTAAAACGTGGTGCAAAAGTTTATCTACATGCCTTTTTAGATGGCCGTGATACGCCACCCAAAAGCGCGCAGCCTTCTTTGGAAAAATTGGACGCATTATTTGCACAATATCCAAATCAAGGTCGTATTGCCAGCCTGATTGGTCGTTACTATGCGATGGATCGTGACAACCGTTGGGATCGTGTAGAACAAGCCTATCGTTTACTTACCGAAGGTGAGGCAGTACGTACTGCGGCAACCGCGATAGAAGGCTTGGCAGCGGCTTATGCGGCAGAGGAAAGTGATGAGTTTGTGAAAGCCACCCGTATTGGTGAAATTGCCAAAATTCAAGATGGCGACAGCGTGGTGTTTATGAACTTCCGTGCTGACCGTGCGCGTGAATTGACCAAAGCTTTTGTGGAACAAGACTTTGCTGGTTTTGAACGTAAAGTTGTGCCGCAATTGTCTAAATTTGTGATGCTAACCCGTTATCAAGCCAGCATTGCTGCACCAGTGGCGTACATGCCAGAAGATTTGAAAAACTCCATTGGTGAATATTTATCAGACTTGGGCAAAACGCAATTGCGTATTGCTGAAACTGAAAAATACGCACACGTGACGTTCTTCTTTAGTGGTGGCCGTGAAGATGAATATCCGGGTGAAAAACGCATCCTGATCCCATCGCCAAATGTAGCAACCTATGACTTAAAACCTGAAATGAGCGCTTATGAAGTGACTGATGAACTGGTTGCAGCCATTAACTCAGGTGAATATGACTTGTTGGTGGTGAACTATGCCAATGGCGATATGGTCGGTCATACTGGTGTGTTTGATGCAGCTGTCAAAGCAGTTGAAGCGGTAGATACCTGCTTAGGTCGCGTTTATGAAGCGGTGATGGCGAAACAAGGTCACATGATTATTACAGCTGATCATGGTAACGTCGAGCAAATGCAAGACTATGACAGTGGTCAGGTACATACTCAGCACACCACTGAATTGGTGCCATTCATTTATGTAGGCCCAACTCAGGCCACCATTTTGGAAGGTGGTGTGTTGGCAGATGTTGCACCAACTTTATTGAATTTGATGCAATTGCCAGTGCCAGCAGATATGCAAGGTCGCAACTTAATTCGCTTACAGGCATAACCCTCGATACAGGTAGATGATGGAATGACGGCTCACAAAATTTATGCGGTTGTGTTGGCAAGCGTGTTGTGTGCCAGTCATTCGAGTGTTTGGGCTGCGCCAGATTGGGAGTTCGATGGCCCTACACTACAACAGGACTATGTCGATGTGCCTGTAGAGTCGATACAGGAATTTGTGCAAATCTATGGCATTGTCAAAGACAACTATGTGACTGAAAAAAGTGATGATGCCTTGTTTCAGCAAGCCATTCGTGGCTTGGTGAGCGGTTTAGATCGTTATTCACGCTATTTAACTGCTGAAGAATATAAACAACTTTTACAATATACCGAAGGTGACTTGGCCTCGGTTGATTTTACTTTGCGCTATGACGCTGCCCAGCAACATTGGGTCATTCAAAATTTAAGTGCCAATGCCGACTCGGCTAAACAAGGGCTGAAGAATGGCGACAGCCTATTTAAAATTGATAACCAAGAACTGAAAAAGCTGAGTGCAGATCAGGTCAATAACCTGCTCACAGGCTCAGTGGGATCGACTGTAAGCGTACAACGTGCAGCCAATCAGCCTGAAATTATGTTGGTACGCAACAAAAAAGTAGAAACCGATATTCAGGCGCAGATGCTTTCTAATCAGGTCTTGTTGTTAAAAGTACGTGTGTTTCAGCAAGACACCGCCAATGAAATTAAACGCTTAATTGAAGAACATAGCACGCCACGCTTAAAAGCCGTATTGATTGATCTGCGTAATAACCCAGGAGGCTTACTGTCTGCTGCGGTGGAATCTGCCGATTTATTTTTAAATCAGGGTGTGATTGTATCGACCAAAAGTCGTTCTGAAGGCGATCAACAATTTCAGGCGTTACCTAGCTTTGAATTTCAAAATTTAAAAGTCGGAGTACTGATTAATCATCGCTCTGCATCTGCGGCAGAAGTCTTTACCGGTGCTTTAAAAGACCATTCACGCGCTTGGGTGATGGGCGAAAAAAGTTATGGCAAGGGGGTGGTGCAAAAGCTGTTCCCACTTAGCGATGGTGCTGCCTTACAAATGACGGTTTCGCATTATTACACCCCACGCGAGCAAATGATTGAAGGGGTTGGGATTCAGCCGAATCAGCAATATATTCAAAGTCCTGAAATGAAAGAAGAGGCTTATCTTGAGCATGTGGCAGATTTACTGCTGAGCCGCCGTTAAGTCTCATCTGAGTAACACGTATTTTTAGACAGTCTTCATTGTTTAGCGTTTACTCATCTTCAGTATCTAATCCAAACTTTTTCAGACGATAGCGCAAAGAACGGAAAGACATGCCCAATTTTTTTGCTGCCAACGTACGGTTCCAGTGGGTCAGGTGCAGCGCATTCAGTAAAATGTCTTTTTCTACTTTTTCCAAGTAGGCTTCTAAACCTTCTTCAGGCAGTCTGCGTCCTGTCAGCAATACATCTGTCACGATCTGCTGTGGTGTTTCTGCTGTAGGTTGTGATTCAGTGGTTGCTGTATTGCTCATACTGAATTGGCGCAAGGGTGCGGTTTGTAAGTGTTTGAGATCAATAACATCATCATCACTCAGGGTAATGGCACGTTCAATAATATTGCGTAACTCACGCACATTACCCGGATAGTACTGTTCTAATAAAAATTGCTGGGCACGAGGTGTCAGTTGTTTGGCAGGAATGTCCCATTCTTGTGCAACTTTTTGAATGAAGTGGTCTGCCAATAACAGAATATCTTGTCCACGTTCACGCAAGGCAGGCAAGACCAAATCCATCACGTGAATACGGAAGAATAAATCCTGACGGAAACGTCCTTGCTGAACCAAACTTTCTAAGTCCTGATGACTGGCGCTGATCACACGAAAATCGACATCAATTTCACTATCTGAACCCACAGGACGGATGCGCTTTTCCTGAACGGCACGCAGCAGTTTGACTTGCATGCTCAGTGGCAGTTCGGCAATTTCATCTAAAAATAAGCTGCCACCATGTGCAGATTGAATCAGACCTTGTTTGTCTTGAGTCGCTCCTGTAAAGCTACCTTTTTTGTGTCCAAATAGCTCGCTTTCCATGAGTTCGGTGGGGATTGCACCACAGTTAATTGCAATAAATGGTCCTTCGTTGCGGTTACTTAAACGGTGAACCAAATTGGCGACAACTTCTTTCCCCGTACCCGATTCGCCTGTAATAAATACAGGCGCTTGCGAGCGCGCAATTTTTTTGATGGTACTGCGCAATTGTTGAATAGGCAAAGACTGCCCAATCAACATTTTATATTCAAGCTGATCTTGGCTGTGATGATCGGTGGTGTCGAAAGGTTTATTCAGTGCTTTTTCAAGGAGTTGCTGTAAATGTATTTGATTGACAGGCTTGCTGACAAAGTCAAATGCACCTGCTTTTAAAGCAGCAATCGCAATATCCATATTGCCGTAGGCGGTCAATACGGCAACAGGTACATTCGGATATTGTTCGGAAATCCATTCAACCAGTTGCAAGCCATTGCCATCGGGCAGGTTTAAGTCGGTTAAGCAAGCATCGTACTGATGTTCTGCCAATAATTGCTTGGCTTGTGCTAAACGATACGCGACATGGGTTTGAATCCCCATACGTGCCAAAGTCATCTGCATGAGGGTACAAAGGTCTTCTTCGTCATCGACCAATAAAACCAAAGGTTGAACAGCGTGCATATTTTCCCCAAAACCACACAAAATTAAATCAAAACCACAGCAACAAGATTGATCCAATATCAATCGCGTTTATTCAATGGCACGTAGACATTTCATCCTGAAACATGCGCCTTGTTCTTGTTCTACATAGCTCAGCTTGGCTTGATTCGCCTCGCAAAAACTATGCGATAGATACAATCCTAAACCAGTTCCATTGATTTCGGTACTGAAAAATGGCTGGAACAGATAGAGGAGATCTTGACTGGCGACACCTGCACCAAAATCCCGCACATCAATATAAATATAAGTTGTTTGCGGGTAGACCGTAATCTCAATGGGCTGCTGTGCAGCATTGTGTCGAATGGCGTTACGAATCAGGTTAATCAGCACTTGGCGAAACTGTGATTCATCAAACTGGATGCTCAGTGGTTCGGTCAGTGTAAGCTGAATTTGACTCGCTGCATCAGGTAAATCTTCCTGAATGAATTGTGGCAAAAATTGATTGAGCTGAATCGCGACAGGCGTGGTTTGTTTATTTTTGACCATACTCAGCGTGTCGTGAATAATCTTATCAATCCGTGTCGCTTGTTTGCTGATCATGTCCGACAGCAATTGTTGCTGTGCAGCATCACTGCCTGTAAATAAATTGTTGGCTTGTACAATGGCTGCCAACGGGTTGCGAATTTCGTGCGCAATACTGGCAGAGAGTTGTCCTAAGGCGGCTAATTTGAGTTGCTGGACTTGCTGATTGATTTTACGTCCATCCTGCAGCGCCAATAAAGTCAGCGTTTGATGTGGCACTTTGAGTTTTTGTACCTGAATATGCACGTGAAAATTGCTGAGTTGTGATTCAAACTGAAATTTTTCACCATCTTGTAACTGGTCAAATTTGAACAGATCAAATAAATCGGGCTGAATTTTATACAGTGGATAGGTTGAGTGTGCGTATTGTGCAGGAATACCCAATAAATAACAGGCCGCAGGGTTGCTTAAAACCACATGACAATTTTCATCTAGCACCAAATAACCCATTTCCGTTTGTTCTAAAATATACCGATTAATATTTTGTAGGCGGTGCAGTTCTAAAGATTGCGAAAAGTTGAGATTTTCTAACAGCTGAAAGCGTCGTACCGCAATACGGCCACTGCCATAGACCACCCAAAATAAAAATGCCAGCAGGGCACTATGACCAATATTATTCAGTGAAGAAAAGGCCAGTAAGCTGCCAACAAAATGTTGGTAAATCACCATAATCATGGCAATGAGGGTGATGGCTAAGGCTTTACGTTTTTGCAGCAATAACGATGCCGCAAAAATCGTGATCACAAACAATAAACTTAAATAGAGGTTGGGTCCATCGGTTGCAAAAGTCAGGCTACTCAGCGCAATAATATCAACCGCAAAAAATAGAGTCAGTTGTTGGCTGCTTTTGAAGGGAATATATTTATAGCTGATCAGTTGCACACAGCTAAACACAAAATAGCAGACCAGTGTATACAGATATAAACCAGGGTGCTGATACTGTGAACCAAGCTGCTGAAAGGTGAGTAGGGTAATTAGCAGTAAACAAAACGCAATTAAAAGCCGATACGCACCATACCACATGCCAAGATGATACTGATTTAACTCAGAATGTTGTTTTAAATCTGGCATAGGGTCATCGTCTTATATACGGATAAAATGCACAACAAGCACACAGTAAAGATTAAGGCTTAATCAATCCATAACGAATCGCAAGGTGCGTGAGTTTGACATCACTATCAATATTTAATTTTTCAAAAATACGGTAACGGTAAGTATTCACCGTTTTTACACTAACAAAGAGTTTATCGGCAATTTCCTGTGCGCTGATACAGTTCACTACCATCATTGCCACCTGCATTTCACGTTCTGACAGACTATCAAAAGGGGATTGTTGCGTGTCAGATAAGTATGAACTGGCCAGTTGCTCGGCAATATCGGCACTGAAGTATTTGCCGCCCTGCATGACTTTTTTGATGGCACGTACCATTTCACTGACAGGTGCACCTTTGGTGATGTAGCCTTTTGCTCCCGCCTTGAGCAGTAAAGATGGGTACGGTTCTTCTGCCAAACCACTAACCGCCAAAACTTTAGTGTCGGGTGCAGTCTGCAACAAGCGACGCGTGGTTTCTACACCCCCAATGCCAGGCATGTTCACATCTAATAACACCACATTGGGATGATGCTGACGTACTAAGGTAATCGCTTCTTCACCAGATTCAGCCTGTCCAATCACCTGTACATCGGCATGGTCTTCGAGCATACGGCAAATCCCAGTACGTACCAATTCATGATCGTCCACTACTAAAACTGTGATCACCTACACTCTCCCTTTGAAAAAATCATCTTTTTTGTTACATAAAGCAAAATTAGCTTGCAATGAAACGACAAAATTAGCAATGCTATTCTTAATCCAGAATGAAAAGTTCTGCACAATATCCCGGCAAAAACTATTCATTGTTGTATTTTTTATTAAATGTAAGGCATATTTGAGGTAATACGCAAATGTATCTTACCTCCCTGAGTTGAGTAAGCAGTCGTGAAAAATTCTAAGAAGTCGTTAATGCATGTGCTGATCGCATCTATGATGCTCAGCCTAAGTTCTGTCAGTTTTGCTGAACTTGTCATCAATCCTTCCTCTGGGAGCGACGGTCAGGCGACATTAAGTTGGTCTTCAGAGCAAGCCGATCAATTCTTAAATGGTGACCTAGCAAGTAGCAGTGCGAGCGCTCAGGCTACACCAGACACTTATGTTGCAGAGCCCACACCGCCAGGTTCAACCAAAATTACCACAACTGTACGTAGTAGCAATGGTGTTGCACCCGCGTCTACTACGCCAAAAACTGTCCGTATTTTAGATACTTCTGCTTATAGCAGCCAGCCTTCTGTTAATGCTCGCGCAGCTTTAGTGATGGATGCGCAAACTGGTGAAGTACTGTACAGCAAAAACACAAACGTAGCATTGCCAATTGCTTCAGTGACTAAAGTAATGACTGCAGTGGTCACCTCAGATGCCCGTTTGAATATGTCTGAACAAATTACCTTACAATCAATAGACTTTGCAGGTGCTGCAGGCAAAAACTCAAGTTCCACTTTACGTGTGGGTGACAAGCTCAACCGTGCCGAAGCATTATTATTTGCTTTAATGAAATCGGAAAATCCAGCAGCAGCAGCCTTAGCGCGTACCTACCCAGGGGGCAAAAGTGCCTTTGTTGCAGCCATGAATGCAAAAGCACGTGAATTGGGCATGAATGCTACCCGCTTTACCGAAGCTACAGGTCTAGACCCGCGTAACGTTTCTTCTGCACGTGATTTGGGAATTTTGGTGAGTACTGCCTCGCAATATGGTTTGATTCGTCAATTCTCAACGACGCCAACGTATGACTTTAACTTAGGTTATCGAGTCTTGAAATCTAATAATACCAATGCGTTAGTGCGTAATGGTGGCTGGAATATCAATCTGTCTAAAACAGGATATATCAATGAGGCAGGGCGTTGTGTGGTGATGCACACCACTTTAAATAACCGTCCTGCAGTGGTGGTACTTTTAGGTGCAGACACCTCACAAGCACGTACCAATGATGCAACCCGTTTAATGAGCTGGGCAAGTCAGTTGCCAAAACGTATTTAAGCGAACATTCAGCTTTAATGGTGTGATTCTCACGATTAAGGCTGAAAAATCTGAACAGAAATATAGACAAGAAAAAACCCTGCCAAAGCAGGGTTTTTTTAATGACACTTCAAATTTTACATATTTGAAAGAATCGAGTCTTTTACTTGTTGCATGGTGGCATCAATTGACAACATAACAGCATCTGCACATTGTTTCATGGCTGTGTCAGGGTCTTTTAGACCGTTACCTGTTACGGTACATACGATCACAGAACCTTCTTTGATTTTACCCGCTTTGATGTCGCGCATTGCACCACCAATAGACGCAGCAGATGCAGGCTCAACAAATACGCCTTCATACATAGACAGCATACGTTGTGCTTCTAAAATTTCGGCATCGGTCAATTCATCAAACCAACCTTCTGAATCACGTACCACTGCTTTAGCATGGTTCCAGCTTTGTGGGTTACCAATACGGATTGCAGTTGCAACAGTTTCTGGGTTTTCAACAGGCGCACCACGTAAGAATGGCGCAGCACCAGACGCTTGATAACCGACCATGATTGGACGGCCTTCAGGGTTTGGGCCTGTGAATTTGTCAGTAGCTGCGTCATATACCACCTGCTCGAATTGATCTGCAGGTTGGTTGGCAACTGCTTCGGTATATCCCATCCAGTGAGCAGTGATGTTACCTGCGTTACCTACTGGTAAGCAGTGGTAATCTGGAGCACGACCTAATTCATCTACAATTTCATAAGCGATGGTCTTTTGACCTTGTAGGCGGTAAGGGTTGATTGAGTTCACAATCGTTACAGGTGCTTGGTCAGCCACTTCTTTAACGAGACGCATACCATCGTCAAAGTTACCACGAATTTGCATGGTGATTGCACCGTACATCATCGCTTGTGCCATTTTGCCCATGGCAATTTTGCCTTCTGGAATTAAAACGAATGCTTTAATGCCAGCACGGGCAGCATAAGCTGCAGCCGCAGCAGAAGTGTTACCTGTAGATGCACAAATAATGGCTTTTGAACCTTCTTCAACTGCTTTAGTAACTGCCATGGTCATACCACGGTCTTTAAATGAACCTGTCGGGTTTAAGCCTTCATACTTCACATAAATTTCAACATCTTTACCAATAATGCGTGGAATATTCTCAAGCTTAATCAGTGGCGTGTTTCCTTCGCCTAGAGAGATTGCACGTGTGGTTGCAGACACTGGTAAACGGTCACGATAACGGTCAACTAAACCAGTATAACGATTGGCATTCGACATGATGATGTTCCAATTGTGTGTAGAGCTTGGCAAGGGGAAATACTCCCCTTCACCCGATTAATTATCAAGCGATTCTAAACGAATTCGTACAATTTCGCCATGAATGGTTGGCAATGCTTGAATTTGTTGTAACGCTTCATCCATTTTCGATTCTAGGACTGGGTCAGTCAGAATCACGATAGGAATAAGGTCTTTTAAGCGTGATTGCTGCATGATGGCATCAATACTGATTCCCGCACGGCTTAAAATGGTGGTTACATCGGCAAGTACGCCAGTTTGGTCTTCGGCATTAATGCGAATGTAGTAACCCGTGGTCATTTCTTCACGGCTTAAAATTGGCAAGTCGGTTAAGGCTTCAAATGCCAATTGCGGAATTGTACCTGCGCCATCTTCGGTATAAGAAATGTCACGGACAATATCAACGACATCTGCAACTACTGCAGAGGCTGTTGGGCCTGCACCTGCACCTGCGCCATAATAGAGCGTTGGACCAACCGCATTGGCTTGTACCAAGACCGCGTTTTTCACGCCATTAACATTGGCAATCAATTCTTCTTCAGGAATTAAAGTTGGGTGAACACGCAATTCAATACCTTTATCGGTACGACGGGCAATCCCCAAGTGTTTGATGCGGAAACCGAGTTCTTCGGCATATTTCACATCTTGTGCGGTCACTTTGCCAATACCTTCGGTAAAGACTTTGTCAAACTGTAGTGGAATACCAAATGCACATGAAGCCAAAATAGTCAGTTTGTGTGCAGCATCAATACCTTCGACGTCAAAAGTCGGATCGGCTTCGGCATAGCCTAACTCTTGCGCTTCTTTCAGTACATCTTCAAATGCACGACCTTTTTCACGCATTTCACTTAAAATGAAGTTGCCTGTACCGTTGATGATGCCTGCCAACCATTCAATTTTGTTGGCAGCCAAACCTTCACGGATGACTTTAATAATTGGAATACCACCTGCAACCGCAGCTTCATAGGCAATTTGTACGGCATTGTCTTCAGCTGCTTTAAATAGCTCATTGCCGTGTTCTGCAAGTAGGGCTTTGTTGGCTGTCACTACTTGTTTGCCGTGCTTCATGGCTTCCATGATCACGTCATAAGCAGGGTGAATACCGCCCATCACTTCAACCACCACGTCTACATCGGGTTGACGGACAATGTCCATCAAGTCGGAGCTTTGCTTGACCGATTCAGGCAAGTTTAGGTCAGGACGCGGACGACGTGTTCCCACATAAGTGATTTCAATTTCACGACCGGTGCGACGTCTAATCTCAGCAGCATTTTCTTTTAATAGTTTAAGGGCACCACCACCCACAGTACCAAGACCGAGGATTGCCAGACGAACTGGTTTCACGTCACACTCCATATTTTAATAACTTTAAGCAAGCCTAGATCATAGCTAAAAAAACGCGCTGACTCTAGGGCAGATCTCACTTATCTTCACAGTATAAAAAAAAGTAAAATAACGCATAAAAAATCGTTATTTATATTGGCTTCATAGATGCTACGTCTTGGTGTATTGGGATGATGCAGCATCCACAGATCCGCTATTTTTATTTGTCTAAGCGCTTGATCAATTCAGCGGTAGACAGATAGCCGCCTAAATATACGCCTTCGGCATTATAAATCGCAGGTGTGCCATTGACGCCCATATTTAAGCCCAATTGATACTGAGCACGAACAGGGTTTTTACAGTTGGCAGGTGCAATTTGTGCGCCATTCATGACCTGATTAAAGGCAGCGTGACGATCTTCGCTACACCAAATTGCTTCCATAGCAGGCATGTGCTGTTCACCACGCGGCCAAGCAATGTAACGGACTTCAATGCCTTTACCATTCATTTCATCCATTTGTTCATGTAGACGATGGCAATATGGACAGCTGACATCGGTAAATACATAAATGACGTGTTTGGTTTTGCCTTTGGCAGGGAATACCAATAAATCTTCCTGTTTTAATTCAGCAAAAATTTTCTTGTTCACGCCTGCTTGCAGGTTTTCACTGACGTTATGTAGTTCTTTGTCACCTAAACGGATCACATCGCCCTGAATAATGTATTTGCCATCACTGGTGGCATAGACCGATGACATGCCTTCAAGACTCACCCAAAATAAATTTGGAACTTCAGTGGCTTTAATGTCGGTAATTTTGGCGTTGATACCTGCAGTTTTAAAATGTTGCTGCAAGGTTGTACTTAAACGCTGTTGTACATTGCGTTCAATTAGGGTTGATGCTTCACCCGTTGCAGGCGCACTGGCGGTGAGTGTGGTTTGCTTTTTATCTTCATTGTTTGCATTTGAACATGCGGTGATTGCAAAAGCACTTGCCAGTGAACAGGCAATCAAAAGTGTCGAGCGGGTAAATGTCATAAACAACCCTTTCTTGTTGGCATAAAAAATAGAGCGTTAGCATAACAAAAAATATTCGTGATCGTTAGGGTCTGTTGCCATTTCATAAATGGCTTACGTTCATAGATGAAGTGTCAACAGACCCTATGCTTCTACGTCGTTTTTGTTTTTTTAAGCCCGTGGATGATGTTGGGCATGCAATTGCTGCATACGGATTTGTGCAACGTGGGTATAAATTTGTGTAGTGGATAAATCGCTGTGCCCGAGCAGCATTTGTACCACACGTAAATCTGCCCCATGATTGAGTAAGTGTGTGGCAAAGGCATGTCTTAACGTGTGTGGCGATAACTCGGCTTGAATGCCTGCTTGCAGGGCATAGCGTTTAATGGCATACCAAAAATTTTGTCGGCTCATAATGCCGCCATGCACCGTTAAAAATAGATAATCGGTGGCACTTTTATACAGTTGCGGACGCGACTCGGTTAAATATTTTTCTATCCATTCACAAGCGACTTGTCCCATAGGCACCAAACGCTCTTTATTGCCTTTACCTACAATTCGTAAATAGCCTTGTTTTAGGTTGATTAATTCTAAACGTAAATTCAGCAATTCCGTCACTCGTAAACCGCAAGCATATAAGACTTCAAGCATGGCACGATCTCGTAATCCGAGTGCAGTGTTGATGTCAGGAGCGTGAATTAAGGCTTCAACATCGGCTTCGGATAAATCTTTGGGTAAGGCACGACCTAATTTTGGGGTTTTATGCGCAGCAACAGGGTTGTCAGAGCGCAGTTTGTGCTCTCTTAAAAATTTATAAAAAGAACGTAGTGCAGACAGGCAGCGTGCAATAGAGCGGGGGCTTTTTTGTTGTTTGGTGAGTTCGATGAGTACATCTGAAATATCGTCATGATTCCATTCAGGCATGGGTTTGCTGACATAGTCACTGCATTGAATTAAATCGGACAGATAGGCATTGCGGGTATGCGGGCTGACACTTTGCGCGATTAAATCGTTGCGATAGCCTTCCAAAAAGCTCAAAGCTTCTGGAATTTGTATTGCAGCAGGAATACGAGGTTTTTTGTTCAGCATAGGAATCACAGACGAAATCACAAAATTAATTGAGAAATTCGATAATAAGCAGCGTTATTTTCTACTCTAATCCAATTCAGCAAGGCTGTCGATGTGATATAAAGCATTTAAATGTAAGTCGACCTTATTTGTTAATTGTTCTCATTTGCATGTTATAATATGCAAAATGGTATAGGAATTTCACGGTGCGTTTGTCAGAACTTAAAGCAAAACAAACAGCCATCATCCGTCAGGTATTACGTACTGCCGATGGTGGAACATCCCTTAGTGACTTAGTGGCAAACCGCTTAGAAACACTGGGTTTTGTGCCGGGTACGCAGGTGCAGGTGATTACCAAAGGTATTTTTGGTGGTGATCCAATCTTGATTCAAGTGGGATTTACCCGTTTTGCTTTGCGCAAAGTAGAAGCTGAACGCATTGAAATTGAACAAGGGGTGTCCGCATGAGCGATGCCTTACGTATCGCACTTGTAGGGAATCCAAACTGCGGTAAAACATCTTTATTTAACCATTTGACAGGGACACGTCAAAAAGTTGGCAACTACGCAGGCGTGACCGTAGAGCGTAAAGTCGGGCAATTCACCTTGCCTTCGGGACAGGCGGTGCGGGTGTTGGATTTGCCCGGAACTTATAGTTTAGAAGCCACCAGTCCCGACGAAGCCATTACTCGAGATGTGGTACAAGGCAAAATAGCCGAAGAAGGTCAGCAAGATGCCTTTCTTTGTGTCGTGGATGCCACCAACCTGAAATTGCATTTGGGCTTGGTTTTGGAAATGATTGCACTGGGTCGTCCGATTTTGTTGGTACTCAACATGATGGATGAGGCGCGTCGTCGTGGCATGCAAATCAACACGCAAAAATTGTCTGAGCGTTTGGGTGTACCTGTGGTGGAAACCGTGGCAGTGCGTGATTCAGGTATTCAAAACTTAATGCATGCCTTAGATCAGGGCAAATTTGCTGTTCCGCAGACAGAATTGACAGGCTTAACAGGCAGTCAGCATCAACGGGTTCAAACCATTTTGCATGATGTGGTGCACTTTGTAGATCAAGAAGACAAACGCTCCGACTTCCTCGATAAAATTTTTTTACATCCTGTATTCGGTTTAGTCAGCCTTGCGGTGATGATGTTTGTTGTCTTCCAAGCGGTATTTGCTTGGGCTGCACCGTTTATGGATGGCATCGAAAGTTTATTTGGCTGGCTAGGTGAAGTGATTGGCGAAAACATTAGCCATCCCTTGCTGAACAGCTTGATTGTGGATGGCATTATTGCGGGCGCAGGCGGTGTGGTGGTGTTCTTGCCGCAAATTTTAATTCTGTTCCTGTTTATTTTAATTTTAGAGGAATCGGGTTATTTGCCACGTGCCGCATTCTTGCTCGATAAGCTGATGTTTAGCGCAGGTTTGAGTGGTCGTGCCTTTATTCCATTGCTGTCTAGTTTTGCCTGTGCAGTGCCGGGCATTATGGCAACACGTAGTATTGCTGACCCACGTGATCGTTTAACCACGATTATGGTTGCGCCGTTAATGACTTGTTCTGCGCGCTTGCCTGTATATGCCTTACTCATCGCAGCATTCATTCCCAATCAAACTGTATGGGGCATGTTTAATTTACAAGGTCTGGTCTTGTTCGGTCTGTATATGGCAGGCATTGTGAGTGCCTTGGGCGTATCTTTTGTGCTTAAATTTTTGCAAAAAGATAAATCTGAGCATGTCTTGTTGATGGAACTACCAAGTTACCGTTTTCCAGACCTAAAAAGTGTTTGGATTGGTTTGCTAGATCGCGCCAAAATTTTCTTAAAGCGTGTCGGTGGCATTATTTTTGCACTGTCGATTTTATTGTGGTTCTTGTGTACGTTCCCGCAGCCGCCTGAAGGCGCGACCATGCCTGCAATTGACTATAGTTTTGCAGGGATGCTGGGGCATGTATTACAGCCAATTTTTGCTCCTGTGGGCTTTAACTGGCAGATCGTGATTGCCTTGATTCCTGCGATGGCAGCGCGTGAAGTGGTGGTGGCTGCATTAGGCACAGTCTATGCCTTATCTGCAGTGGATGAAGATGCCATGTCCCAAGGTTTGGCTGCTTTAATTAGTGGTGGTGGTGAACTGGGCTGGTCATTGGCAACGGGTTTATCGTTATTGGTGTGGTTTATTTATGCACCGCATTGTTTGGCAACTTTAGCAACGGTAAAACGCGAAACAGGATCATGGCGTACGGTCAGTATTATGACCTGCTATCTATTTGGTTTGGCTTATTTCATGTCATTCCTGACTTATCAAACGGCATCGTATTTGTTGGGTTAAGGCACATGCCTGACCTACAGGAGTAGATGAACATGGTTGAAATTTTAATTGTTGCTGCATTGGTACTGTGGAGTGCTGTAGTAGTCTTTAAAAAAGTCTTTCCCAAGACTTCTGGCGCAGTTTTTCTAAAACTCTCCAATTTCTGTACTGAAAAAGGCTGGCATGGCTTGGCCAAATGGCTAAAACCTGCAGCCGCGGCAGGCTGTGGCGGCAGTTGTGGTTGTGATTCTCAAGATCAACCCGCAGAAAAGCAAGTTGAAGTTCAAGCGGTGAAGTGGAAATAGGCTTGTTTATTCACTTTAGCAATATTCTTTTTAAAAACCGTCTGCAATATGACGGTTTTTTTACGCACTGACACAAAAAAACTGCAGGAACTGCAAACAGAAAAAGCATTCAAAACAGCAAAGTGCTACTATTTTGTCTGTTTCAAAATTAGCGCACAAAATGGGGCAAAAATGTTAATACAACGTGGTGGATTAAAAGTCGTTGCAGGACTTGGTATTTCTGGTGTTGCAGCCGTTAATTTTTTACATCATCAGGGTTACCGCGTTGCTGTGACAGATTCTCGCCCCACACCTCCAGGGCATGACCAAATTCCTGCCGAAGTAGAAACCCGTTTTGGTCAGTTTGATCAGGATTTATTGCTGTCTGCGGAAGAAATTGTGATTAGCCCAGGTTTAGATCCAAAACTCCCTGAAATTCAGGCTGCGATGGCGCAGGGCATTCCTGTGGTGAGTGAAATTCAGATTTTACGTCGTGCGACCGACAAACCTATTGTGGCAATTACAGGGTCTAATGCGAAAAGTACCGTTACCACACTGATTGGTTTAATGGCAGAGCAGGCAGGTAAAAAAGTCGCGGTAGGTGGAAATTTGGGACGCCCTGCGCTGGATTTGATTAAAGATGATCCTGAACTGTATATTTTAGAACTCTCCAGTTTTCAGCTAGAAACCACCTCGAATTTAAATGCAGAAGTGGCGGTAGTGCTGAACATGAGTGAAGACCATTTAGACCGTCATGGCGATATGTTCGGTTATCACACCGCCAAACATCGTATTTTTCAGGGTGTGAAAAAAGTGGTGTTTAACCGTGATGATGCTTTGAGTCGTCCGTTGGTGCCAGATCAGACTCCTATGCAAAGTTTTGGCTTAAATGCGCCTGACCTAAACCAATACGGCTTATTAAAAGATGATGATGGCAGCATGTGGTTGGCACGTGGGCGTGAGCGTTTATTAAAAAGCACCGAGATGTATATTCAAGGCACACACAATATTGCTAATGCATTAGCGTGTTTGGCATTGGGTGAAGCCATTGGTTTATCTATGCACAGCATGCTGGAAACGCTGAAAACCTTTAAAGGTTTGGAGCATCGTTGTGAATTCGTCAAAGAATTACATGGGGTGCGTTATTATAATGACTCCAAAGGAACCAACATCGGTGCAACTTTGGCAGCTTTAGATGGCTTGGGTGCAGCAATTCAGGCACAAGGCGGTAAGGTTGCGATTATTTTAGGTGGGCAAGGCAAAGGGCAGGACTTCACTGCGCTACGCCAATCATTGCAACAATATGCCAAACTGGCAGTGTTGATTGGTGAGGATGCTACGAAAATTGAAACAGCAGTTGCGGGAACAACCCAACTCTTAACTGCAGATACCTTGCAACAAGCAGTTGAAATCTGCCAACAACATACACAAGCGCATGATGTGGTGTTATTGTCACCTGCATGTGCAAGTTTTGATATGTTCTCGGGCTATCCAGAACGTGGTCACAAGTTCGTTGCTTATGTCAACGCACTGGTATAACAACAATAAGGTGTGAGATATGGCTGGCTTTGCTCAGACAACAATCAATAAACTCAATCAGGTCTATGAGCGCTGGTTACCCAAACTGCCAGCGGAAGTGAATGTACGCAATGTACTGATTTTTAGCGTACTGGCGCTGTTATGTATTGGTTCAATCATGGTGGCATCGGCTTCTATGCCTTATGCCGAGCGCATGCATGAAAATGCCTTTCACTATGTATTGCGTCATGGCATTTCTATTGTGGTGGCATTAATCGCTGCCGTGATTGCCTATAGAGTGCCGCTGAATACCTGGTTTAACAACACCTTCTTTCTGTGGATTGTGACCATTGCCTTGTTGGCTGCAGTGTTGCTGGTGGGTACTGAAGTCAATGGTTCTAAACGCTGGATTCGGGTCGCAGGTTTTACCCTGCAAGCTTCCGAAGTCGCTAAAGTGATGATGGCCATTTTTACCGCTGACTATGTGGTGCGCCGTGCCGAAGAAGTGCGTAATAACATTAAAGGTCTGATTCGTCTTGCAGTGATTATGGCAGTCACGGTAGGTTTGGTGATTGCAGAGCCAGATTTAGGGGCTACTGTGGTGATTGCCTTGACCATGCTGGGCGTCTTCTTTTTGGCAGGTGCACCGTTAATTCAGTTCGGGATTGCCTTCGGGGCAATTATTGCCGCCTTTGTGTTTTTAGTGGTGTTCGAGCCGTATCGCTTTGAACGCTTAATGTCGTTCTCAAACCCGTGGAATGACCCTTTGGGTGTTGGCTATCAGTTATCTAACGCTTTAATGGCATTTGGTCGTGGTGAGTGGGTTGGTGTAGGTTTAGGGCACAGTATTCAGAAAATGTCCTATTTACCAGAAGCGCACACAGACTTTATGTTGGCTGTCTTAGGTGAAGAGTTTGGCTTTTTAGGCATTTTTGTGGTGTTGAGCTTGTCTTTTGCGATGCTGATTGCCTGCATTAAAATTGGTCATCGCGCCCTGAAAAACCAGTACTTACGTGCAGGATATTTGGCTTATGGCATCAGCATTATCTTCTTATTACAGATTATGGTGAATGCAGGCATGAATATGGGTATGTTGCCTACCAAAGGTTTGACTCTACCTTTTATTAGTTATGGTGGTTCATCGTTAATTATGTGTGCAGTGATGGTGAGTTTGATTCTGAAAATTGAAGCCAGCACGCATGAGATTAACCCTAGCCGTGAAGAATCCAGCTTCTAGAATTTATCCTTTTATTTCGCTTCTGGCTGAGCATGGTGCAAGACCATGCTTGGCATGACTGTTCCGCAGTGTAAGCACTTGACTGTAGTATTTTTTTGTTTAGACATAGGAAACAAGGGAATAAAAAATAAGGAAAAATATTGTCGTTGCTGTCTGAGTTCATAGCTACTGCGAGTGCGGCAAACGGGGCAGCTAAATTGACTTTTCTCGACCACTTTGGTTTTCGGTCCAACACCAAAAATAAAAAACATGACACAACCTCAAATGATCCATTTCAATTTGAGCATAACTGAATTTTAAATTTTATAAATAATAGCCGTGTAAAGCTGTGCCTGCAGGAATACGTGAAAGATCCCATTGCTGAATGGCTTGCGTAAGCATGCGTGCAGGGGTGTCTAATTCGACAGTGGCTTGATTTAAGGCAGTTAAAGCGGCTTGTAGCAGCTTCGGTGCTTGGGCTAAATCTAAAGCTTGTGCCAAGTTCTGTTTAGACAGTTTTTGCCCTTGTGCATTCATGGCTAAAGGCAGGTGCGTGTAGCTGAGTTTAGGGTAGCCTAACAGTTGCCCCAAATAGATTTGCCGTGCGGTGTTGTCGAGTAAATCTGCGCCGCGAACCACATGGGTAATGCCTTGCAAATAATCATCCACCACCACTGCCAGTTGATAATTGATAATGCCATCACGCCGTTTTAGGACAAAATCGCCCAAGTCCTGCGCAAGGTTGGAACATTGTTTGTCTTGCAGGCGGTCTTGAAAGCAAATCTCTTGGTCTGTGACTTTGACTCGAATCGCTTGATTGGCAAAATCTAAACCTAAATTGCGGCAAGTCCCTGCATAAATATGATTGGAGCCAAGCATTTTGCGGGTGCATTGACAGGCATAGACCAAGTCGCGTTGCTGCAATTGTTGCAACACGGCTGCATAGAGATCGAGGCGATCTTTCTGGAAAATAATTTCGGCATCCGGCTCAAATTGAAAGGCATCAATACAACGCAAGATATGATTTTCACTGCCAGGGTAAATGCGTGGGATGTCAGTATCTTCAATACGTACCAGCCAAGTGCCGTGCTGGGCTTTGGCATCGCAATAACTGGCAACGGCAGTAATGAGAGAGCCAAAATGCAAAGGGCCGGTTGGCGATGGCGCAAACCGACCTGAGTAGCGCGTCAGCGAAATATGATCTCGCTGCTGCGCATGGGGAGCATGCTCCGCTAAAGAATTTTCAACAGTCACAATTAACCGTTATTTTGCTTCTCTTTGATCTCTGCCAAAGTTTTGCAGTCAATACATAACGTTGCCGTTGGGCGTGCTTCTAAACGACGCAGACCAATTTCGATACCACAAGTTTCACAGAAACCATAGTCATCGTTTTTAATCGCTTCAATGGATTGTTCAATTTTACGAATCAATTTACGTTCACGGTCACGGGTACGTAATTCAATCGCAAATTCTTCTTCTTGTGTCGCGCGGTCATTCACATCAGGCAAAGCGGTATTTTCGTCTTGCATGGTGTTGAGTGTACGATCTACTTCTGACATTAACTCTTCTTTCCACGCCATTAAAATTTGACGGAAATGTTCGAGTTGTCCTTCAGACATGTATTCTTCATTCTTTTTCGGCTGATAAGGTGCAATACCAAATAAGCTAGCTGTAGAACCACCCTCTAAAGCCTTTGGCTTTGCCTTACGCACGCGTTTTGTAGCTTTTTCTTCTACAAGATCTGTTTGTTCGTCCAAGACTTGATTTTGGTTGTCATTCGCCATGTAGGGCATTCCTCATCATATGCGTAAGATTCATACGCGAAAAATATGGTGATATGCAAGTGTTTTTATCCACTCCCTCAGAAAGAATTCTCTCTTCGGGGGACGTCATCATATAGACTTTTTTTGATTATGGATAGTCTTTGATGTTTGGATGTGTTATCGCATTTTTTCGTTGAAGGCATAAAGTAAAGCAAAAAAAATAAAATGGAAAGTTAATAACCTGAAATTTCAAAATTTATTTGTTGTGTGACATGCTCAACCCGATGCACTTGGGTGCTAAAACTGCCATCTGCATTCAAATGTAACACACGGTAACCCGGTGCCTCAGGCCCAAGCGCAAAGTGCTGGCTATGTGGTTTAAATTGCACGCAGGTCGAAGGTGTAGAGTAAAATTGAATCCCTTGCCATTCATTTAATGAGTCTTGATGCACATGCCCACACAGCACCAATTTGACATTGTTGTGGCGTGCCAATACATCAATTAAGGCTTCGGTATTTTTAAGTTTGTGCTGATCTATCCAGTGCGATTGCATATCAAAAGGATGGTGATGACAGGCAATAATCACCTGCTGCTGCGCATGTTGCTGTAAAAGCTGATCTAACTGCTGTAATTGTGCTGCGTCCATCCAGCCATCAATCCGACCTTTAACCGCAGTATTCAGTAAAATGACACTCCAATTGCCCAACTCAATTGCATGAACTTGATTGGACTGTAAATGGAATGGGAAAACTGCGGCATCATCATGATTGCCAGGAATCTGGAAATGCGGCGTATTCAAAGTCTGCATAAACTGCAAATAACGCTGATAGGTTTCAGCAACAGGGATTTGTGCTAAATCGCCTGTATGGAAAATAGCATCGAGCTGCGGATATTGCTGTTGAATATCGTGCATTACCGCGTGAAAGCTGCGTTCAGGATTCATGTGCACAAACTCTAAATCTTCCTGATTCATGAGGTGCGTATCTGAAATTTGTACAATTGTCCAGCGTTGCTGGTGATTGTTTGAGAATAAAGTCATGCCTGACCCCTTAGACATCCTTCACGGTTTTAATTTGTTGTTGTAACCATTGCAATGCCATGATGACAGGTGCGTTTTTTAGCCGACCATTGGTCAGCAAGTTTGGAATTTCCTGATAATCAAGAATGTGTAATTGAATATTCTCTCCTTCATCTGGCATACCAAACACGCCACCTTCCTGTGGTAACGTGGTGCTCGCACTATATAAGTGGAACAATTCTGCGCATGCACCCGCAGATGGATAAAAACTGAATAAATGTTGTAATTCTTTTAATTCACAGCCCGATTCTTCCAAAGCTTCACGACGAATGCAACTTTCAGGTGATTCATTGCCATCTAGCACGCCTGCAATCACTTCGAGTTGCCAAGGCGAGTCGCAATCATCAATTGCACCAATACGGAATTGTTCAATCAGGGCAAATTTTTGTTGTGGTGCATCATAAATGAGTACCCCAGCCGCTTCAGGGCGTTGAATGAGTTCACGCTGAAGGACTGGGGTATATGTAGTTTGATTAAACAAGCGATGGCTCAGGCTGACTTTTTCAACCTGAATAAAACCACGATACAGGTATTCACGTTGGTGAATCTGTGCATCGTGTTGTCCATAAGTTGCTTGTTGAATAATCTTCATAAATTCTCATCAGGATGAGCAAAGCATAATTTCATCCTAACTGAGATTTGATTGAATACAAACGCTTTTTAAACAATTTATAGCTTATGGTACAATTTTTGACCATGTTCCTGATAAGCGGTTTTCATGGCTTTGAGACCTGATTCTACCTCTGCATCTACTTGCTCTGTTTTGTTCGCAGCATTTTGATTTTGTGCATAATCTCTCACATTTTGCGTGATTTTCATGGAGCAGAACTTCGGTCCGCACATTGAACAGAAGTGTGCAGATTTATGCGCTTCTTTTGGCATGGTTTCATCATGCATGCTGCGTGCGGTATCTGGGTCAAGGCTCAGGTTAAACTGATCTTCCCAGCGGAATTCAAAACGTGCTTTAGATAAGGCATTGTCACGTGCTTGCGCGCCCGGATGTCCTTTGGCAAGGTCAGCCGCATGTGCTGCAATTTTATAGGTGATGATGCCGTCTTTGACGTCTTTTTTGTTTGGTAAGCCCAAATGCTCTTTTGGTGTCACATAGCACAGCATTGCTGTACCGTACCAGCCAATCATTGCTGCACCAATGGCAGAGGTAATGTGGTCGTAGCCTGGAGCAATATCAGTGGTTAATGGGCCAAGTGTATAGAATGGTGCTTCTTTACAGACCTCAAGTTGCAAGTCCATATTTTCTTTGACCATGTGCATTGGCACGTGTCCTGGGCCTTCAATCATCACTTGCACATCATGTTCCCAAGCACGGTGGGTCAATTCGCCCAAAGTACGCAGCTCGCTGAACTGTGCTTCATCGTTGGCATCTTGAATACACCCTGGACGTAAACCATCACCCAAGCTGAACGATACGTCATAAGCCTTCATGATTTCGCAGATTTCATCAAAATGTGTGTACAGGAAGTTTTCTTCGTGGTGTGCCAAACACCACTGTGCCATGATTGAACCACCACGTGACACAATGCCTGTTAAGCGGTTAGCTGTGAGGGGTACATAACGCAATAACACCCCTGCGTGAATGGTGAAGTAATCCACGCCTTGCTCTGCTTGTTCAATCAGGGTGTCTTTAAAAATTTCCCAAGTCAGGTCTTCGGCAATGCCATTTACTTTTTCTAAGGCTTGATAAATAGGAACAGTACCAATTGGCACAGGTGAGTTACGGATAATCCATTCACGGGTTTCATGGATGTTCTTACCTGTCGATAAGTCCATGATGGTGTCTGCACCCCAACGGGTTGCCCAAGTCATTTTTGCGACTTCTTCATCAATACTTGAACCCAGTGCCGAGTTACCAATATTGGCATTGATTTTGACCAAGAAGTTGCGACCAATAATCATTGGCTCACATTCTGGGTGGTTAATGTTTGCAGGGATAATTGCACGGCCTTCAGCCACTTCCTGACGTACAAATTCTGGCGTGATTTCAGTTAAGTTTTTAGCCCCGAAGTTTTGACCTGGGTGCTGACGCATATCAACCCCTTCTCGCTGACGCTGGTTTTCACGAATCGCGATATATTCCATTTCTGGGGTGATGATGCCTTGTTTTGCATAGTGCATTTGGGTTACGTTTTTGCCCGCTTTGGCACGACGTGGCTTTTGAATGTGCGCAAAACGAATTTCAGCGGTGCGAATGTCACGTAAGCGTTCTTGACCAAATGCAGAACTCAGGGTTTCTAGTTTTTCAGTGTCTTGACGTTCTTCAATCCAGCTGTCACGAATGTTTGGCAAGCCTTTGTTCAGATTAATTTCAACATTTGGATCGGTATATACACCTGAAGTGTCATACACCATGAGCGGTGGATTGTGCTCACCGCCTAAACCTGTTGGAGTGTCGGTCAGTTCAATTTCACGCATTGGCACCTGAATGTCTGGGCGTGAGCCTTGAATATAGACTTTTTTCGATGCAGGCAAAATGCGGGTTAAATCTTTGGCATCTTGCTCGTGTTGAGCAGAAATGTCAGCAGGGGATAGATTCGTTAATTGGTTCATTGCAATGATCCTGAAGAATGAAATCAACGAATCAAGCACGACCAAAAACATTGCAATTGAGTTGTTGAAACTTTAATAGTTCAACATTAACCGTGTGGCGGGGTTTTTAGGTGGCTTGATTCCTACGCAGGTTTTAACCTGATCAGGTTCAACGGTACTTGGGTTTAAATCTGTGTTGCAGACCTTTGGGCAAACAACAAAGAATGGACACAATCTCAGCGAGGAATTACTCGCGCTCCGTCAAGCTGTATAAATAGTAGCACGTTGTTGGTATAAAAGCAGGCTTCGCGCGGCTTTTATTCTTTGATGCCTAATGACAAGTATTTGAGCTTTAAGCGACTTTGGATAATTAGCGAGTAATACAAACGGCATCACTAAAACAATCGCGTTTTGCATGGATGGAGATGTTCTTTAAATTTAAATATTGATGCAACTGTGCATGTACTAAAGCATCATCGCCATATTCACGCTGTTCACGTGCAGTGGGCTGTGCTGCAATTTCAGTGAGTCGTTGTTCACTGCTCATGTGTAAAAAGGCAAGGAATTTACGCGCTTGCTGTGCTAAGGGAGATTTTTGCAACTTTGCCAGTTTTTTAATTTCAAATAATACGGCAGGTTGGATACTGTATTCATCGACATAATCCTGAGAAACAGGACTGTTGACTGTGCCTTTAAACAGCAGCAAGGCATACACTTCGGCTAGATAACGTGCATCCCGTATAAAGTGACTTTTAGGATAACGCTGCACGTAATCTTCCCAAAATAAGGCGCGTTCAGTCAAATCGGCAGCATCAAGGGTGAGTCCACCATCACGCAGGCTGTGCTGCATATTGTCATTGGCCATTCTTTCAATAAAAATCTGCTCGGCATCGGGCATGTAAGGCGCAAAAATAATGGCTAAGTATTGCGGGCTTCGACGATAAACCAACTGTGCTTCACCTGCATCGTATAGCTCTAAATAGGCTTGTCCCTTATGTTTCAATAAATATTGATCACGCAAGGCAAAGTTTTCAAAATGACTTTGCTGAATGGTCGGATGCTGTGCCATATCAAAAGCGTGTTGGTCAAAGGCAGCTTGTTCTGCAGCGCTGCGTTCTACATGCAAAAAGCGTTGATACATTTGGGTCGAAAGATTGAGCAAATTTAATTGTTCATTCAAAGGCAGCAAGGGTAGGCAGACTTTTAAATCCTGATTAATTTGTTCTAGCGCAAACGTGGTGCGGGTATTGTCAATTTGCTGCATATTGTGCTGAATATTTTCACATATTTGGGTCAAATCCACAGGCTCGCTGGCACTGGCCTGTACCTTTGGTGGTTCAGCTACGGGAGGTGTATCTGAATTTTGGCAGGCGAGCAAATACAGACAACTGCCAAGCAGTAGGGCAAGTTTACTGGCGCGAAGAAATTTAACCATTACAGCAATTCAACATGAGTATTCATTCATCATCTAGTGCCTTCATTTAGGCACTATGGATTCCAAAAATTCAAAATGAGTCATTCATACCAAAATTCTAAATTTAAAATATCCGCTGTGAGGCACACGGTTTTAGAAGCTTGGGTCGAAGGACGAGGGGAGAGCTTGCATTGTAAAGTCAAAGCCACGGAGTAAATTGTAGTATTCTGCTAGAGTTTGGTTACATGCCTGTGAGTAAGTACCACTTTATGCAGCGATTGTTAGCACGTGTATGGCTTTGCTTAATTATTGCAATGAATTGAAATAATATGAAAAATTATCAAAATTAATGAAAGTCATACGAAAAAAATGCAAATTCGCTTTAGTATGGGCGGTGTAAAAATACATTGCAGTAGGATTGACGAAATTACAGAGTGGGTTGATCGAAAAATAATGAAAAAAATGATGTTAGTGACATGCTTATGTTGGATGAGTTCAAGCGCTTTTGCTTTGGATTTAATGCAAGCCTATCAGCGTGCTCAAAATAGCGATCCGACTTGGCGCGCACAGCAATTACAATATCAGGCCGATCAATTAAATTTAGGGCTTGCGCAAGGCAATTTACTGCCAACTGTGACTCTGTCGGGCAATATCACCCGTAAAAGTCAGGAAATGAGTCGAGTCAATATTGCCAGTTCCTCGCCAGAGCTTTTAAGCAGTTCATCTTCAACTTCACGTCAAGTCGCGTTAACAGCACGTCAGCCTTTATTTCGTTGGGATGCTTGGCAAGCCCTGAAACAAGTCAAAACCTCGTTAAGCCTGAGTGAAGTCACCTTACGTTTACAACAACAGCAACATATTTTGAATGTATCAGAAGCGTATTTTAATGTGCTGAGACAGCAGTCTTTAACAACAGCATATTTACAAGAAGAAAAAGCTTTGTTGGAACAGCTCAATATGATGAATGCCAAACTGCGTGAAGGTTTGGTGGCTAAAAGTGAAGTCAGTGAAGCCAATGCGCAATATCAAAATGCACGAGCGAACAGGATTGGAACACATGTGCAGTTGGTTTTGGCACAAGAGCAGTTGGCACAATTGATTGGGCCATATCAAGAAAGTTTGGCAGTTTTGCGAGATGACTTTCAATTTCAAAAACCTGTGCCTGAAAGTTTAGAGGCATGGTCGCAATTGGCACAAACTCAAAATTTGGCTATTCAACAGGCACGTTTGCAGCGACAATATGCCGAAGATGCACGTCGGGTTGAACAAGCAGCACGTTATCCGCAGGTAGAAGCTGTGGGCAGTTATGGTTATGCCAAACAAAGCCCTGAAAGTATCATGTCGCCCGATGGTCAGTTCGACCAGGTCGGGATTGAAATGAACTGGAATGTGTTTAGCGGTGGGCGGGTCAATAAAAATGTGCAAAAAGCAGTGGTTTTGGTACAAAAATCTGAAGCCGAGCTAGATGCAGCAATCCGTAAAGCCAATACCGATGTGAAACAGGCATATTTACAAGTCGAAACTGATCAAGCCAAATTGCAGGCGCGACAGGCTGCAATGAATTCAGCAGATTTAGTGGCACGAGCATCCAAAGCGCAATATCAGGAAGGTTTAAAAACCATGGTGGATGTACTGTTGGCACAGCGTAACGCCTTTTCTGCCAAGCAGGATTATCTCAATGCACAGTATGACTATTTGAAGCATGTGTTACAGTTGAAAGCAGCCGTTGGGCAATTGACTGAACAAGATGTGCAGGAAATGAATGCTTGGTTGATTCGGAAAGCCATATAGGGTCTGTTGACATTTCATAAATGGCTTGCGCTGTAGGCTAAAACTGAGCAGATCAGGCATGAAACGCAGGGAATAGCGAGACTATTGCCAAGTTTCATAACGCAATCTGAGAAAGTTTTAGCCACATGAGCAAGAACAAAGCGTTGCTTTGTTTGCTGCGCAAGGGGGCGAGCATATTTTTGCTACTATTGCTTTATGAGTCAGTCATTTAGAATGACTAAATTTCCTGTCCCATGCCTTATATCAGCTAAAAAATATGCGTTGCCGCAAACATAGACGAAATGTCAACAGACCCAAGTCATTTTGTCATCTGAATGGCTTATGCTGTTTAAAGACAGAAACGATCAGACTTGAGAGTTTGGTGAGAAAATGTCATAAAAACGTCATCATTGCTGTGCTTTAATATTCAATCATTGCGTCAGTCTATCCTTTTGTTGTGGAGTGTATTCCTTGAGTACGAATAATCCTGTGTTAAGTCACCATATTTCTTCTCAGTTCAATGAAGATTTGCAGGATGTAAATACCAAATTTATGGCCATGGGTGGTTTGGTAGAGCAGCAGGTTGCCAACTCGATTCACGCACTCTTGGATACCGATGCAGCCTTGGCGGTAGAAGTTCAGTTCCAAGACAATGTTGTCAATCGCATGGAAACCGAAATTGATGAAGCCTTAACGTTGATTTTGGCGCGTCGTCATCCAGCCGCAATTGATTTGCGTATGGTGATTGCCATGTCTAAAGCCAATACTGACTTAGAGCGTATTGGTGATGAAGCTGCAAAAATTGCCCGTATTGCCCAAAACTTATGTGAAGAAGGTGGTTCGCCACGCGGCTATATGGAAACACGTCATATTGGTAACCAAGTGCGTGTCATGATTCACGATGCACTGGATGCTTTTGCACGTTTAGATGTCGATCAAGCACTGCGTGTTTTACTTGCCGATGCCGATATTGACCGTGAATATCAATCTGCAACACGTACTCTAATGACGTATATGATTGAAGATCCGCGTCATATTTCACGTGTGATTAATGTGATGTGGGTGTTACGTTCGTTAGAGCGTATTGGTGACCACGCACGAAATATTTCAGAACAAGTGATTTATATGGTCAAAGGTTTTGACGTACGTCATACCAGTGTCAAAGAAATTGAAGAAAAAGTACAGGAACGCTAAGTTCAGCTTTTTTGAATATTCAGCCTCATCTAATGATGGGGCTTTTTTTATGGCTTGAAACAGCCGAAATTTTGGATAAAAAAAATCTCAGACTTTGGGGGAAATCTGAGATTGAAATCGGGGATATTTATTATAGTGAGAGATAATTGCTTATCTCCTTGAAAATAAGTATAGGAAAATCACACTCAAGAATCATGTGGTTTATTGTAGTGGAATGTAGCGTTTTATATACAAATGTATTTTTAAATTACATTATTTTTAGTGTGATTATTTTTAAAACTATTCTTTTTGAAATCAATAATTAATCTATTGTTAAGTGTTTTGTTGTGACTATAAAACATACGCTTCAATCGAGAAATAAAAATAGGAAATTAGCTTAATTTTTTGAATCTATTTTCATTTATTTAAAACATTGTTGCGGCAACTCATAATCACAAATGGCATAAAAAAAGAGCCTTCATAAAGACTCTTTTAATTGTAAAATAAACAAGGTTTGAATTTTCCAAAATGAAAAAACAGTACTTGGATTAGTTTTGAGGTTTTAAGCCTTCTGCGACTTCCAAACTGGCATCATTGTTGAGAAACTTCTCACGTTGTTCTTCCAAAAACTTTTTCGCTTCAGGTTCAAACACATTTAAACGCTTTTCATTAATGAGCGTAGTTTGGTGTTTGAGCCATTCCTGCCAAGCCTGTTTAGATACCGTTTCAAGTAATTCTTGACCTTTGGCACCCGGAAAAGGAGCGAAATCCATCGCTTCCATGTCGGTTTGATATTTACGACAAAATACTTGTTTAGACATCTCTCACTTCCTGATTATGCATAAAGTTGAGCAAGACGTGTTTGAGCACGTTCAATTGCCGCTGCAACTTGTGCAGGCGCTGTACCGCCAATATGATCACGTGCATTTACAGAGGCTTCAAGGGTCAGTGCTTTTTCAAATACATCAGCTTGAATTAAATCTGAGAATTGCTGTAATTGTTCTAGGCTAAGTTCAGACAAGTCTTTGCCTTCTTGTACGCCCAATGCTACGGCTTTACCTACAATTTCATGTGCATCGCGGAATGCCACGCCATTTTTTACTAAGTAATCTGCAAGGTCAGTTGCCGTAGAGAAACCACGTAATGCAGCTTCACGCATTTCTGCAATGTTTGGTACTAAAGCAGGAATCATATCGGCAAATGCCATGAGCGAGCCGCGCACGGTATCAATGGCATCAAACAAAGGTTCTTTGTCTTCTTGGTTGTCTTTGTTGTAGGCAAGCGGTTGACCTTTCATCAGGGTCAACAGACTCATTAAATCGCCATAAACACGACCTGTTTTACCGCGCACCAATTCTGGTACGTCTGGGTTTTTCTTCTGCGGCATAATGGATGAGCCAGTGCAGAAACGGTCTGGAATATTCACAAATTTGAACTGTGCCGATGTCCATAAAATCAGTTCTTCAGACATGCGCGACAAGTGCATCATAATTAAAGATGCAGCAGCGTTAAACTCAATTCCGAAATCACGGTCTGATACAGCATCTAACGAGTTTTCAGATACAGCTTCAAAGCCCAACAATTCTGCGGTAAAAGCACGGTCAATTGGGTAAGTGGTACCTGCCAAAGCGGCAGAACCCAAAGGCATACGATTAACACGTTTGCGGCAGTCAATTAAACGCTCAGAGTCACGTACCAACATTTCGAACCATGCCATAAGGTGATGACCAAAAGTCACAGGCTGTGCGGTTTGTAAATGAGTAAAACCAGGCATAATGGTGTGGGTGTTTTTGGCTGCCAAGCTTAAAATGCCGTGTTGTAATTTTTTTAATAATTCTAAAATGGCATCAATTTCGTCACGGACATACAAACGAATATCGGTTGCCACCTGGTCGTTACGGCTACGACCTGTATGTAATTTTTTACCTGTAATGCCAATACGTTGAGTAAGGCGTGATTCGATGTTCATGTGGACATCTTCAAGGTCAATACGCCATTCAAATTGACCTGCTTCAATTTCAGCCTGAATGGTATTTAAACCTTGAATAATATCGTCACGCTCTTCAGTCGTAAGTACGCCTACTTTGGCAAGCATCGTTGCATGCGCAATTGAGCCAGCAATATCTTGTTTATAAAAGCGTTGGTCAAATTGAACAGATGCTGTAAATTCAGCAACAAAAGCATCAGTCGCTTCAGAGAAACGACCGCCCCACATACCCGAAGTTTGGGCTTGTGACGGATTTGAGGAATTAGAAGATGTGGTCATATCGGCTCAATAAAGTAAAAAGCGGTGATTTGGACAAGAGTATAACAAATTCAGATTCACTTGCCGAAGAACAAGCCAATCAAACTTATGCTGATACGCAGGCAGAACAACATGAGCTGTATTTTTTTACGAAAATAGGACGTTGGCAATATCTAATTGAATTATTTATTGGCAGTAATGCCTTGGCAATGGTTTTGGCACTGGCTGAAGCACAAGGTTGGCACGGCTTAAGTTTTGCTCGGGTGCTGCAATACGTACTCTATATCAATTGGGTGGTGTTGTGTTTTGCGGCCTTGGTGGAGTTTTTTCATGCGCGTTTTTTACGCATGGGCTTGAGTTTATCTTTTTTGGTCAGTTTTTTGCTGCTGCAAGGCATCGTGTTGCTGACCACGCTCAGTTTAAATACCTTGTTGCATTTTGGGCAAAACTTTCATCTACAGCAGTTTGGTATAGATGATCTGTTACAAGGTGTCGGACTGCATTTGAGTTATGGCGTGCTATTGGGTGCGTTTTGCTTTCGTTATATCTATGTCCGAGAACAAGCTATTCAGCAGCGGCATAGCGAATTGCAAGCGCGGGTGCATGCTATGCAGGCCCGTATTCATCCACACTTTTTGTTTAACAGCTTAAATAATGTGATTAGTCTCATTGCCATAGATCCCGATAAAGCCGAGCAAATGTTGCTCAATTTGTCGCGTTTATTTCGTGCCAGTTTGCAAGAATTAAAACTGGTTAGCCTGAAAGATGAGATCGAACTTTGCCAGCGATATTTAGACATAGAACAAATTCGTTTAGGCGAGCGTCTGACCGTGGAATGGAAAATTGAACAACCGCAACTGCTCAGTCAGGTACAAATACCCTTATTAACTTTACAACCCTTGTTAGAAAATAGTATTTTTCATGGAGTTGAAAAAGTTTTAGCAAAGAGTACGATAAGTATATTGATCGAAATATTGCAAAACCAAGTCAATATTGTCATTACAAATCCGTATGTCAGCGATAAAATAAATTTAAGACAAGGACACGGTATCGCGCTACAAAACGTGAAACAGCGTTTACAGGCTTATTATGGGCGCAGTGTCGCTTTTCAAAGTTATGCGGGGAATGGTATGTACACGACGGTGTTGCAATATCGCTATAAATAAAAAAACTTGTGATTGTTCTGATTTTTCTTAACTTGATAAAAATAAAGTATTCAACTGAAAAGGAGGGGAAATGGACATCCTAATTTGTGATGATGAGCCTCTGGCAAGAGAGCGATTATCACGTTTGGTCACTCAATTGGGGCATCATGTGGTGGCAACGGCAGCTCATGGGCAACAGGCGATTGAACTGGCAGATGAACATCAGCCGGATGTCATATTATTAGATATTCAAATGCCGGGAATGGATGGTTTAAGTTGCGCTCAACATTTGCGTGAGCTTGACCCAATGCCAGCCATTGTGTTTTGTACCGCCTACGATGAACATGCACTCGAGGCATTTAAGTCCAATGCGGAAGGCTATTTGTTAAAACCTATTATGCAACAGGAATTGCAACAGGTTTTAGATCATTTAACAAAACTCACGCAAGCGCAGATGAGTCATTTAAAACAAAAAGAAAATATGGACGAATTAAAAATAAAACGTCACCAAATCGCGGCGAAAACCTATCGCGGTGTAGAATTGGTGCCAATAGAAAATATCTACTATTTTTTAGCCGATCAGAAATATGTCACTGTGCGTCATAAAAATGGCAGTGTCCTGATTGATGAAACGCTGAAAGATTTAGAAACCGAGTTTGGTGATCAGTTTATTCGGATTCACCGAAATGCCTTGGTCTCGATTCAGTTTTTGGAGGGGCTAGAAGTGGTCAATTCAGGACAGTATCAGGTACGTTGCCGTGAGCTAGATGAGCGTTTGGCTGTTAGCCGACGACATTTGCCTTTATTGCGAGAACGCATCCAAAAACTCTAATTTGTCAGCATCATCGCAGATGAATACGCAACAGATTGATAAATCGGTAAAGAAATAGACTTGCATTTTTAGGGGATCAGGTTAAGTTTAGATGAACTTATTTATCTTGCTTAGCCACTATGATGAAAACCCTGAAAATTGCAACTCGACAAAGCCCGCTTGCGTTATGGCAGGCTGAACACATTCGTGCCCGCTTAGAGGCGATGCATGCCGATTTAACTGTTGAGTTGGTGACCTTTGTCACGCAGGGCGATAAAATTTTAGATACCCCATTGGCAAAAATTGGGGGGAAGGGCTTATTTGTCAAAGAATTAGAAGCCGCCTTAATGGATGGTCGTGCCGATTTAGCCGTACACTCTATGAAAGATGTACCCATGGCATTGCCTGAAGGTTTGAGCTTGGCGGTCATTTGTGAGCGTGAAGACCCGCTTGATGCCTTTGTATCGAATCACTATGCCAGTTTTGCAGATTTACCACAGGGCGCTAAAGTTGGAACTTCAAGCTTGCGCCGTAAATGCCAAATTTTGAAAGCGCGCCCAGATATAGAAATTATAGATTTACGTGGCAATGTGGGTACGCGCTTGTCTAAGCTAGATGATGGTCAGTATGACGCGATTATTTTAGCCAGTGCAGGATTAAAGCGTTTGGGCTTGGCAGAGCGTATTCGTCATACCATTCAGCCTGATGTGAGCTTACCTGCCGTTGGGCAAGGGGCTTTGGGTCTGGAATGTCGTAGCCAAGATCAGGCGGTGTTGGATTTAATTTTGCCGTTAATGCATGCCGAAACCAATGTCTGTGTACGTGCCGAACGTGCTTTTAATGCCTACTTGGAAGGCGGTTGTCAGGTGCCAATTGCAGGCTACGCAACTTTGCAGAATGGTCAGTTGCAGATTGAAGGTCGTGTTGGTAGTGTCGATGGGCAAACCATTCTTAAAGCTGTGCAATATGGCGCACCTGAACAGGCTGAAATGCTAGGTGAAGAATTGGCAAAAGCTTTATTGGCACAGGGTGCGGGCGAATTACTCAAAGCCCTGTATCAATAATTCATATTGCACCAGAAGCCCATGCTCTTCATTAATACCCGACCTCAAGATCGTGCAGAGGCCTTAACTCAGGCTTTGCAACAACAGCATATTGAGGTCATTGATTTGCCCTTGTTGCAGCTTTCTGCACAGCCGTGGTCGGAGCAACTGGCTAATTTATATGCCCAGTTGCCTCACACGCATATTATTGTGGTGGTTAGTCCGACTGCTGTCGATATTGGGATGCAATATTTAGCCCGAAGCCAAATATCATTGCAGGATTTGCAGCATATACGTTGGGTGGCTGTGGGTGAGAAAACAGCAGAAGTTTTACGTGGATATGGTCTTTACAGCGAAGTCCCGCAGGTTGAAACTTCCGAAGGGATGCTGAGTTTGCCGTGTTTGCAAAATTTGAAAGTCGGCACACACATTGCCTTTTGGCGTGGCGAGGGCGGACGGCAATTTATGATGCAAACACTGCTTGATCAGGGGATGCAGATCCATAATTTTGTATTGTATCGGCGGGAGTGTCCTGCCAGTTCTATTGAAAAAATGCAGGCAGTACGCGCACGTTTAATACAATCTTCAGAATTTATCATGATGATCAGCAGTGAAGCCAGTTGGTTAAACTGGCTAAGCTTAATTCAGCGGGATTTCGATCTACTGAACAAAGGTCATTATTGGGTATTGGGTGATCGTTTAGAGAAAATTTTGCTCGATTATCAAACGCAGCATCATACAAAATATAACGTATTCAAGTTGACCCATTTAAAAACAGAATTAATATTGCAGCAAATGATGCGCATGCAAGGAAAACTATGAAAAAACTGGTTGTGATAGTGGTGTTGATCGCTTTGGTCTGGATCGTCAAATTAAGTTTTGATGTGATGCAAATTTCAGCGCAACAACAGCAACTCAGTCAAAGTTTGCATCTTGCAGAAAAAACCAATGCCAATTTAAATGATCAGTTGGTGGCTTTGCAGCGCCGTAATTATACCCAAGATGCGCCAGAACAGTCCGCAGTATCCAGCGCTGTGCAGCAAGAAGATGCGATTCAACCAGTAGATATGGTGGCGCAGCAATTGGACTTGGTGGAATTTTCCTTACAACAACAACAGTTTCACTATGCGACTGAAAAACTGGCAAATTTAGATCGTGAGTTGAACGAATATGCTTTAGCCCCTGCTTTGAAACAAAGTTTGCACCAAGTCATTCAGCAAGATCAGAAACAAATTCAACAATTCATAACAACACGTGATGCGCAATATCAACAAGTAAGTCAGTTGTTGCAACAGTTAGATCAACAATTAAAACAGCAAGCTCAACAGCCTGAGCTGAACCCTGCCGATGTCGATGATCGTTTTTTTTGGCAAAAATGGCTGAGTATTGAATCTGCCAAGCAACCTGCGACACAGTTGATGCAGCGCCAGATTATTTTAAAAGAAGCACAATTGCGTCTATTGCTGGCTCGACAAATCTTTATACAAGGTCAATATGTGCAATATCAACAAGAAGTGAATGACATTATTCAGTTATTACAACAATTGCCTGATCAGAAAGCACAGCAATTGGTTCAGCAATTAGAAAAAATTAAAAATTTAAATATCGTTCCAACGCCAAGTTTAAAAACACGTGCTTTATTGGGGGCGGTATAAATGAAACAGATTTTACTCGCCTATGTGGTGGTCAGTATTGTACTGGTCGCTTTGCTGAGCGTACTGAGTTATGGGCATGGTTCAGGCTATGTTTATGTGTATTGGCGCGAATGGCAATTGCAAACCAATATTTGGTTGTTGTTGTTCTTTTTCTTGTCGATTAGTGTTTCGCTACAAATTTTATGGTTGTTGTTAAAGCGCTATTTTAGCCGTGAACAGCGTAAGGTTGAAACAGTATTTAACTTTAAAAATCTGCATCCATATGAGCAATTGGCGGTCATTTGGTTGCTAGATGCTGCAGAAGATCAATACCAGTTTATTCGACAGGTGTTTGCCCAGTCAGGTTTGCTCAAAGGAGTGATGGAAGCACGTATGCACTCCATCCAACAGCAATATCCGCAAGCGTTGGCTGCCTTAAATCAAAGCAGTGCCATGGCGTTTGAGTTGGCAGAAATACAGCGTATTGAAATTTATTTAGCGCAGCAACAACCTGAACAAGCTTTGACGCATTTAGAGTTTTTGAATCAGCACGAATTATCGCCGTGGTTATTTAAAGTCAAAACGGCTTATCAAAAACGTTTAATTGCCTTGTGGGGCGAATTTGCCACGCAATATCCTTGGCATTATTTACGTTCGACCAAATACGGGCATTTAGATGCAGACACCAAGCAAAAGTGGCTGACTGAGTTATTAACCCAATTTGAGCAGGCTGATGCAGAAAATTTACAGGCTTTGCAGCAGCGTTATAGTGATTTAAGTGAGCAGATTTTCAGTCAGTCTTATGCCATTCAGGTGTTGTGGTTGAAGTTATTGTCGCGTCTGCCTGATTTGGCCGCACAACATGAACGTCTTGCGGTACAGATGTTGAGTGAACAGTTTAATCAGGAAGTGTTTTATTTATGGTTCCAACAGCAGTTGTTAAAACAACAACCTGATTATGCCAAAATTGAAAAGCAAATAAATCTGTGGGAACAGAAATACCCTGCATTACCTGTATTTAGTTTTGCCAAATGGCATATTTTTACAGCAACAGCGCGTTATTCAGAAGCCGAGCAATTACTGGATTTATATCCTGAACACGTATTAATGAGTTATTTAAGAGTTAAATCTAATTTAAAAGATCAGCCTGAATTATTAAAACAGTTAAATTTAATCTTTGAAAATAATTCTAATTTTGTCGAAATTAAAATTTAAGGGTGAGTTGTGTTAACACTAGCAGATTATCCAATTGTTTTTGAGCAGCGTGTTGCATGGGGAGATATGGATGCTTTTGGGCATGTCAATAATGTGATCTATTACCGTTATATTGAAAGTGCGCGTTTATATTATTTAGACCATTTAAAAATTTTACAGCAAGATGTTTTGACTGTGATTGCCTCAAATCAGTGCAAATATATACGTCCTGTGGTTTATCCTGATATTTTAAAAATTGGCGTTCGGGTAGAAGAATTGCGTAATAGTGCCATGCGTATGCATTATTTAATCCACAGTGAAGCACAGCAAATGGTGGTGGCAGAGGCAGATGCGGTGATTGTATGTGTAGATCGCGTCAATATGCAAAAAACCTTAATCCCTGAAAATGTACGCGCGGGTATTCATAAAATAGAAAAAACCGTACAGCATATTCTTGATTAAATCTTAATAATCAGTTCATAATATGTCCGACTGTTATTTATATGTAGAGTAGTAGATTTTTTATTGACGCTTCGGTTTGATAAAAATAGAATGAATCTGCTTAATTTAATAACTGAATATAAAAAGCATAGTTTTTGGAGTAAGTATGATGCCTGATATTAGCAATTTGTCTGTAGAACAGTTAAAGCGTTTACAAGCTGAAGCGGAAGCATTAATTGCCACGAAAAAAGATCAAGCAATTGAAGATGCCTATAATCAAATTTTAGCGATTGCAGACAATTTGGGTTTAAGCATTGAGCAGATTTTGGAAGTTGGCGAAAGCAAGCGTAAGAAAAGCCCACGTAAAACTGTAGCGCCACGTTATCGTAGCAAAATCAATTCTACAGATACTTGGACTGGTCGTGGTAAAAAACCACGCTGGTTAGTCGCTGAATTAGAAAAAGGCGCAAAACTTGAAGATTTTCTAATCTAAGCTTCATCAATTTGTCATTGATTTGACTTAGAGTTCAAAAACCAAGCAATACGGCTTGGTTTTTTTATCTGTATCAATTGGCGACGCCGAAAAAGTGTGCATAATGTGTGAGTGTTATAAAAAGTCATTCATAGAAAAATTAGTAAGGTTGGTCGTGGTGGCATGATAAAGAAACCCAAATACATCACGTGGTGGATTTTCGCCCTCATTGCATTTTTGTTTTTTGTGTTATTACAAATTCCAGCAGCGTGGTTAATTTCAAAATTTTATAAAAATAATCAGACCTTACATAATGTGAGTGGCAATATCTGGAAGGGGCAAGCCGATTGGCATAAGGGACAGTTACGTGGTTCTTTAAGTTGGAATACACGTCCTTTAGATTTAGTTTTATTGCGTGTCGCTGCCGATGTTGAAGTGCATAGTGGCAATACTAAACTCGAAGGCATTGTTGGCTATCGTTTTGGTAGCGTCTTGGTGCAATCTTTAGATGGGCAAGTTGCGCCAGAAACCTTAAAAAGTATTGTGGATTGGCAGTGGCCAAGTAATGCGATTCAACTCAAAGACATTCATTTGAATTTTAAAAAACAGCAAGGCTTCACCAAAGCCAAAGGACAACTGCAGTGGGCGGGTGGCGAATTGCTGTATCGTTTTGCTCAGCGCCAAGACCGTATGAATATCCCTGCGTTAAAAGGCAGTTTGTCCGATGAAAATGGCAAACTGTTATTTGATATTCGCGATCAACGTGAACAAAAAATGCTGAATATTGCGCTTGATCAAAGCTTGATGCTAGATGTGCAACTCACGCAACGCTTATTGATGAATATCGCCTCTTATGAAGGCAAAGCGGGCTTAGATACCTATGTGATCAGCACTCGCCAACCTCTATTAAAAGGAGGTTTCTAATGCGTACACTCTCTGAACGATTAGGGAATTTGCACTGGAAGCAGTTTGATCGTGCTGCGCCAGTATTTTTAGCTTTTTTGATTTTGTATCTGTGTTGGAAACTGGCGAGTTTATTTTGGTGGGTTGTTGCGCCGCCCCAAGTCATGCAAATTGATCGGGTGGAGTTGGGTTCACAGCAACCACAAATCCCGAATATTACCTCCTTTGCATTGTTTCAAGAACTTGGGCGCAGCAACACTGCCGATGATCAATTAAATATGACTTTGCAAGGTGTAGTGGTTGGGCAGCCGAGTCAGTTTTCTTCTGCGGTCATTAAAGTGAATGAGGTGGCAGAGCGTTACCGTGTGGGTGATGTGATTGATTTGAGTCAGTACCAATTGGCAGAAGTCTACTGGGATCGGGTGATTTTACGTCATAGCAGTGGCGCGACGCGTGAAGTATTGTTTAAAGGTATTGAAAATGGTTTAAATCAACCTATCGCACCTTTAATTCCAAGTGGTAATCAAGCTCCTGTAACTGCACCTACGCAGTCCGCACAACCGAATAATGCCATTGGACAGGCAGTGCAGCGCATACAGGAAGATCGCGAACAATACTTAAAAGAGATGGGTGTTGAAGCAAATACGGGCAATGGTTATGAAGTCACTACACGTACGCCTGCCGCTTTAAGAAATAAACTGGGTTTACAGCCAGGTGACCGTATTTTGTCTTTAAATGGTCAAAACGTTGGGCAAGGGCAAAGCGATGCACAATTGCTTGAACAGGCACGTCGTGAAGGTCAAGTGAGATTAGAAATAAAACGTGGTGATCAAGTGATGACCATACAACAAAATTTTTAAATGGATCGGCATCGTAACCACATGCAGAGACATATTTAGGGTTAGGAAACACAGTAGATTATGGCTTTATTGAATCATGAGCGTCCATTTTGGGCATTACTGGCTGCTGCACCGCTTGTTGCAATGGTGAGTACTGCAAGTCATGCGCAAACCTGGAAAATTAATTTACGTGATGCGGACTTAACTGCATTTATTAATGAAGTGGCCGATATTACGGGCAAGAACTTTGCAGTCGATCCGCGTGTGCGTGGCAATGTCACGGTGATTTCCAACAAAGCCCTGAATAAAAATGAAGTCTATGACCTGTTTTTAGGCGTATTGAATGTGAATGGTGTGGTGGCAATACCATCAGGCAATACCATTCGCCTTGTACCTGACAGCAATGTAAAAAGCTCAGGCATTCCCTATGATGGTCGTCAAAATGCGCGTGGTGACCAAATTGTAACGCGAGTGATTTGGCTAGAAAATACCAATGCCAATGACCTGATTCCTGCTTTACGTCCGCTCATGCCGCAGTTTGCGCATTTGTCTGCGGTCGGGGGCACCAATGCTCTAATCGTGTCTGATCGTGCCAGTAACATTTATCAGTTAGAAAGCATTATTCGTAACCTAGATGGTACGGGGCAAAATGACATTGAAGCGATTAGCCTGCAATCCAGTCAAGCCGAAGAAGTCATTGGCTTGCTTGAGTCGATGAGTTCGACAGGGGCAGCGAAAGATGTTAAAGGTTCGCGTGTGCGTATTGTGGCGGACAACCGTACCAATCGTATTATCATCAAAGGCGATACCGCAACACGTAAACGCATTCGTCAAATGATTGAAATGATGGATGTGCCTGCGGCAGATCGTTTGGGTGGTTTGAAAGTTTTTCGCTTGAAATATGCCAGTGCACAGAATTTAGCAGAAATATTGCAAGGTCTGGTTTCAGGACAGGCGGTGAGCAGCAGCTCTAATGCAAATAGCAACAGTAACAACAACAGTGCTAGTAATTTAAGCAGCACCAATAACAACACAGGTAATTCATCGACTATTTCCACCCCAAGTATTAATTTGGGTGGCAGCTCGAATAGCAACAATCAAAACAACATCACCAGTTTTAATGGTAATGGTGTCAGTATTATTGCCGATGGCTCGCAAAATGCTTTGGTGGTCAAAGCCGATCCGCAGTTGATGCGTGAAATTGAATCGGCCATTCAGCAACTAGATACCCGTCGTCAACAAGTGTTGATTGAAGCTGCGATTATAGAAGTGGAAGGTACCGATGCCGACCAATTGGGTGTGCAGTGGGCATTGGGCGATTTAAGCAGCGGTATCGGTCTAATTAATTTTGACAATATTGGTGCAAGTTTAAAAAATGTTGCTGCAGGCTATTTAACTGGTGGTGCAGCAGGCGCAGGCAGTGCGATTGGTGCAGGTACGTCATTGGTGTTGGGTGATTATCGTGAAGGTCGTGATGGTTCACGCAAGCTATATGGTGCGATGATTCAGGCCTTGAAGGAAAAAACCAAATCCAATTTATTGTCTACGCCATCTATTGTGACCATGGACAATGAAGAAGCCTATATTGTGGTTGGTGAAAACGTTCCTTTTGTAACAGGTTCATTATCTACCAATGGTGGTGTGGCAAATCCGTATACCACTATTGAACGTAAAGATGTCGGGGTTACTTTAAAAGTCGTGCCACATATTGGTGAAGGCGGAACACTACGCTTGGAAGTTGAACAAGAAGTGTCAGATGTCAAAGCCAATAAAGGTCAGGCGCAGGATTTAGTCACCAGCAAACGCGCAATTAAAACTTCTATTTTGGCCGAGCACGGACAAACCATTGTCTTAGGTGGCTTAATTTCTGATAACTCGGTTTATAGTCGTCAGGCTGTGCCAGGTTTGGGTGCTATTCCAGGGTTGGGGCGTTTATTCCGTTCCGATGGTCAATCTAATCAAAAACGTAATTTATTGATTTTTATTCACCCAACCATTGTGGGAGATAGTCAGGATATTCGCCGTATTTCGCAGCAGCGTTATAGCCAATTGTATAGCCTTCAGTTGGCAATGGATGCCGATGGTAGCTTTGCTAAACTGCCTGAGAATGTTAGCGATGTTTATCAGCAGCGTTTGCCTGTATCTCGAGTGGCGCCGCAAACAGGAACTTATCAAACCTTACCATCAGCAGTGTCTGCAAACCGCACAGCAACGGTGGTGAGCACCCCTGTTGCGATTGAGCCTGCGGTACAGCGCCAAAACGTAGTTTTGCCGCAGCAGGAAGTCAGCAAAACTAAAAATACAGTCACTACGACCACAATTCGCGCTACACCTTAATCGTATCCTGCGCAGATTGTGGTTGAGGGCATGTTATGATGTCGCCAAATCACACGAGAGAAGTTATTTATGACTTGGAAAATACAAGCAATTAGCGGTGAATTTACTGGCCAAGAAATTAGTATCGACCGTGATATGTTGGTGGGGCGTCATCAAAGTGCAGATTTGGTGCTGCAATCGGCAGAAATTTCACGTAAACATGCGGCTTTTTTACTTAAAGAACAAGCGCTGTATGTGCAAGATTTAAATTCTTCCAACGGCACTTTTGTAAATGATTTACGCATTGCCGATGAAACCTTACTTAAAGAAGGTGATATCGTCCAATTTGCCAGCTTAAAGTTTTCGGTACTTGCGCCTGCGGTTGAGTTAGAGCATGCGGTTGATGTTGCTGAAACTGCAGAAAAAGTCACAGCGCAAACAGAAAAAACACCTGCACAGCAAATGAATGAGCAGGGAATGCCTGAATTGAATCAACGTGACAGTTCTGTTCAATTAAACCGAGATGGTATGCCGCAAGGCGTGGCAGTGCCGAAACCAGCACCTATTCCAGAAGGTGTGGATATTCATGCAGTTCCAGCAGAGCCAAAACCTGTGCCTGTCGAGGAGCCTGTTTCTCGTGTGGAACAAGAGAAAGAACAACAGAAAAATGCCTCTGTTGGTTTGATTTCACTGATTGTTTTGGTGATTTTGGCGGTTTTGGCTTGGCTATTGTTTAAATAAGCAGCCTTTGCTTTACAATCAAGGCATGCGAACGCATGCCTTTGTTCATTTAGGGGGGAGAATGTCTATTACTCAGCTTGATACGCGTCAAGTCATTTTATTTGATTTAGATGGCACCTTGGTCGATTCTGCGACAGATTTATACCGCGCCATGAACATGAGTTTAAATGCGCTGCAACTGCCTTTGGTAACATTGGAGCAAGTGCGAACTTGGGTGGGGAAGGGAACTGCGGTATTTTGCAATAGTGTCTTATCGCACTTAATGGGCGAAGTTCACCCTGAACAGCAACAACAGCTACTGAACACCTTCTTAGAAATTTATAATGCCGATCCGTGTATCGACACACAACCATTCCCGGGCATTATTGAATTTTTGGACTGGGCAAAAGCACAACAAAAAACCTTAGTTTGTGTGACTAATAAACCTGAGCAGCCAGCTCGTGCCATTGTTGAAGCATTAGAGATGCAACACTATTTTGATGATGTGATTGGTGGAGATCGCTTTGAGGAGCGTAAACCACACCCGCGTCAATTGCTGCATTGTGTTGAGCATTATCAGGTGGAGAAGTCTCAAGTCTTGATGATTGGTGATTCTTCTAATGATGTTGAAGCCGCGCGTCGAGCGGGGATTGATTGTATTGTAGTCAGCTACGGCTATAATCATGGTGAGCCGATTGCCAATTGTCAGCCACAACAAATTGTGGATAATTTAACTGAATTGTTAAATATTTAAGTGCTTAAAACTTCGCGCTAATTGCTATAAAGGATATCAATATGAGTCAGGCTGTAATGCCCATATTTCGATGGCGACGCTAGTCAATCTACAACCGTCCTTCACTTCGTCTTATCGAAAACATTGCTACATCGAAATATAGAGAGCTCCACATGACCACTCAGACTCAATTTGAACAACTTAAAGCAGCAGGCTACAACCTCATTCCTGTATATCGCCAGCGTTTGGCTGATACCGAAACTCCATTGTCGGTATTTGCGCGTTTGAAGCAGCATCAACAAGCTTATTTGTTTGAGTCTGTAGAAGGCGGTGAAAACTGGGCGCGTTATTCAATTATTGGTTTGGGTGAATCTACAGTTTTCTCCTGCAATGCGGGTGAACTCACCATCCAACACGCCGATGGTTCAATCGAAAAACAAACTTGTGCGCAGCCGTTTCAGTATATCCGCGATTTTCAGGCGCAATTTAAAGTACCTACACAAGCCGACTTGCCTGAATTGCCAAGCTTTACAGGTGGTTTGGTGGGTTATTTTGGTTACGATGCAGTGCGTTATATCGAACCTCGTTTAAAGAATGTGCCTGCAGAAGATCCAGTCGGTTTACCTGATATTTGGATGATGTTGTCTAAAACAGTCATCGTATTTGATAACTTAAAAGATACCTTGTTCTTAATTGTGCATGCTGATGCGGCGCAGGCAGATGCTTATACTCAGGCGCAGCAACAACTCGATGCACTAGAAGAAATTTTAGCAACCCCGATTAGCCTAAAAGCAGAAAAACATACGCCACCACATTTTGAATCGCTTACAGGCAAAGAAAAATTCTTGGCGACCATTGATACCGTCAAAGAATACATTCGTGCAGGCGATGTTATGCAAGTAGTGCCTGGGCATCGCATGGTGTCAGATTTTGATGGTGAGCCGTTGCAGGTTTATCGTGCTTTACGTCATCTCAACCCATCGCCGTACTTATTCTTGGTGCAAGGCAAAACTTTAGGTGATGATCAGCCGTTTCATATTGTCGGTTCATCACCTGAAATTTTATCACGTTTAGAAAATGGCATTGCCACCGTGCGTCCTTTAGCAGGTACACGCCCGCGCGGTAAAACCAAAGAAGAAGATTTAGCGCTTGAGCAAGATTTATTGTCGGATGAAAAAGAAATTGCCGAACATTTAATGCTGATTGACTTGGGGCGTAATGATGTCGGGCGTATCGCCAAAATTGGTAAAGTACAAGTGACTGATCAAATGGTGATCGAGCGTTATTCGCATGTGATGCATATTGTGTCCAATGTGCAAGGTGAAGTGCGCGATGATGTCGATGCTTTGGATGTTTTTCAGGCAACTTTCCCTGCAGGGACGCTTTCGGGTGCACCAAAAATTCGTGCCATGGAAATTATTGATGAAGTTGAGCCTGTAAAACGTGGTGTTTTTGGTGGCGCTGTTGGTTATTTAGGCTGGCATGGCGAAATGGACATGTCGATTGCGATTCGTACCTGTGTTATTCGTCAAAATAAGGTCTATGTACAGGCAGGCGCAGGTCTAGTTGCGGACTCAAATCCTGAATCTGAATGGAATGAAACCCAAATAAAAGCTCGCGCAGTGATCAAAGCGGTTGAATTATCATCAAATGGATTGATTTTATGAGTTTTTAGCGTTTTTTTTGAAAAAAACACTTGCACGGATTTCAAGTTTTGCTAAACTGCACACCGTTCCGATACGAAACGTACGAAACACTAAGAAACGCCGGCATAGCTCAGTTGGTAGAGCAACTGACTTGTAATCAGTAGGTCCACAGTTCGAATCCGTGTGCCGGCACCATCTTAGAGAGTTCGAGTTGTTAAGTAAAGAACGAACACTGAGTAAGTGTGAAAATGGTGGGATTCCCGAGCGGTCAAAGGGAGCAGACTGTAACTCTGCCGCGTAAGCTTCGAAGGTTCGAATCCTTCTCCCACCACCATTAACTTCGATAGAAGTGGTAATTACCAACATAGATGCGGGAGTAGCTCAGTTGGTAGAGCGGCAGCCTTCCAAGCTGCATGTCGCGAGTTCGATCCTCGTCTCCCGCTCCATCGAAGGATTTGTCGCTCTTATAGCTCAGTGGTAGAGCACTCCCTTGGTAAGGGAGAGGTCTCGAGTTCAAATCTCGATAAGAGCTCCAGATACAGTTTAGCGATTATTCGCACAAGATTTTCAAAAAGCAGGCTTATTAGTCTGCTTTTCAAGTATTAGGTGTCTAGTTTTTTAGGCGATATGTCGGGGCAGAGTTTTACTCAGCATTGTGTTCGACGTAAACGAGGAAGATGAACATGGCTAAGGCTAAGTTTGAACGTAATAAGCCACACGTTAACGTGGGCACAATCGGTCACGTTGACCATGGTAAAACAACTTTAACAGCTGCGATTGCTACAGTATGTGCACGTAAGTTTGGTGGTGAAGCGAAAGATTACGCTGCTATCGACTCTGCACCAGAAGAAAAAGCACGTGGTATTACAATTAATACTTCTCACGTAGAATACGACTCTCCAACTCGTCACTACGCGCACGTAGACTGCCCAGGTCACGCCGACTATGTTAAAAACATGATCACTGGTGCTGCTCAGATGGATGGTGCGATCCTTGTTTGTTCAGCGACTGATGGTCCAATGCCACAAACTCGTGAACACATCCTTCTTTCTCGTCAGGTAGGTGTACCTTACATCATCGTATTCTTAAACAAATGCGATATCGTAGACGACGAAGAGTTAATCGAATTAGTTGAAATGGAAGTTCGTGAACTTCTTTCTACTTACGACTTCCCAGGCGACGACACTCCAGTAATCCGTGGTTCAGCACTTGCTGCACTTAACGGTGAATCAGGTCAATATGGCGAAGATGCTGTAGTTGCTCTTGTTGAAGCGCTTGATACTTACATCCCAGAGCCAGTACGTGCAATCGATCAAGCATTCTTAATGCCAATCGAAGACGTATTCTCTATTTCTGGTCGTGGTACAGTAGTAACTGGCCGTGTAGAAACTGGTATCGTGAAAGTAGGCGAAGAAGTTGAAATCGTTGGTATCAAAGACA
>NZ_VPEN01000110.1:0-1615 GCF_013417135.1 Acinetobacter sp. YH16051
CAGTAAACGTCTGATCTGACGTTTTGAAATATGAAGTAACTGAGCAGACTAGGTTTGAGGTATGCGTTGATCGCAGATTTCCTGCAAGATTGACAATCTTTTAAGTTCTTTATCTGGCATGACGCTAACATATAAAATCGTCTGCTTCGACAATCGCAAAAGCACATATTCTAAAAGTGAACATTTTTACTTTGGAGAAATCAGACATTTCTATTTTGGGCTTACAAACCAACTTCGCGTAAGAGATTTTATGTTAAATAAGAAACTGTATATTTAATATACTATTTGAATGAAGGGGGTTCCCATGTATCACTAAACTCATCTTCAATCTCTTCATATAAAGTATTTGTTGTGATTACTGTGAGAGTTTTTTCATAAGATCCCAATGTGATACTTTCCTCAATTGCTTTAATACGATGATTTGTATCAATCCATTCATTAAGAAAAATTTCTTTTTTTGATAGCTCAGTTGAAATTATATTTTTATTTGGTAAGACTTTGTTTTTTATATAAATACACTTTCCAAACTTACGTAGTTCCTTAGTATCGAAAACAGCATCTACTTTACCATTTGAACTGATAATTAATAGCGCAGGTGCTTCAGTAAGTTCAATATATCGTATAGCTGTAGAGGTTAAGGACGTATTGAAAATACTAGCTAAAGACTTAATTGCTTCTAAGCCGTCATTGTATTTATACATTTCCTTTTCAAAAAGAAATTTAGGCATTAGTAAGCAGGTAGAAAAATAGTCTGCTTCTCTTTCATAGGGATCTTTACTGCTCGAACCTGCACTTGAAAAATGAGTACCATTTTTATTAAAGATATTTTCAGGATGTTCAGGTAAAAAATAATGCCCAAATTCATGGGCAATACTGAATCGTTGATATGGAATATTATTGATAGAAGAAGCATAGTAGATTAGGAAATCATTGCCATTCCTAATAAGCGCTCCAGAAATACCATGACTCTTTTGAGATTGAGTTTGTATATCAATCCCTAGTTCTTCACCTAATTTAAAAAGATCTATTTCATAATCGATTAAATCGTAATCCTGTCTAATCTGAGTAGCTGCTTTTTCAATATATTGTTTGGTGTTATTAGACATTATCTTATTCAATGTACTAAGAAATAAATAGTTTATTTATTTCTTAGTGACTCTGCAAATCGTCGAATAGTTTCTCTATCACTATCTGTTAAGTTTTGAAGATCTCTAAATAGAGTGTCCGTATTAGTTCCTTCAAAACTATCTACTCGTCCTAGTAAGTAATCTGTAGATACTTCTAGCGCTATTCCTAATTTTCTCAAATTATCAAAAGATGGTTTTCTTGACCCAGCTTCCAAATGTGAAATTGAGGTAGAAGGCATTTTAGATTTTTCAGCCAATTGAGCTTGAGTTAGTTTACGTAACTCTCTTATCGCTTTAAGCCGTTCAGGAAACACGTAGGTTTCATTAGATTCTGTATTCATAATTCTATTCTACTGATTATATTTTTGTATTTCTATAATAATTCGAAATAGAGAAATTTTGTTGACGAATTCGACAAGTAGTGTTAATAATATTTGTGACAACATTTAGTTGTCGAATTCGACAATATTAGGAGCGAAATATGTCTG
>NZ_VPEN01000111.1:0-1516 GCF_013417135.1 Acinetobacter sp. YH16051
CTGGTTGAAAAGTGGACTCAACGATATCACCTTGATCAAACCCCAAGGCAACGGACCTATCGATTAAAAACTTCTCCGGTATTGGATCTGATAGTGGTTCAGACCCAAGCCTTGTTTAAGCTAGAAAAAATTCGTTTATGCCTTTTAATCACCCTGCCAATGGAACACCGAGAGAAGTGTGATGTGAAACTGGCAGAAACATTGGTGAACACTGCCTTTGAGTTGAATAAGGACCAAAAAGAACAGTTTTGTTGTGTCCAGGAACGTAAAACACGGCTGATCTATGAAACTTCTAGCCCTAGAGGGGGAAGGATGCCAGCTTATGAGCTGGTTGAGCTGCCTTTTACGAAGGTTGAACGTAAGCAAAAAGAGCTAACTAAAGAAAAGGGTTGGACCTGGCGTTTACACAAGAATTTCATTCAGATAAAACAAGAACGAATTGAGCAGGCTTTTAAAGATTCTCAACGGGCAAAGAACAAGCAGCTCAATACCAAAGAGCTGGATATTCTATGGTCTATGGCCGGTTTCCGTGGAGTTCGTAATGATATCTTTAAGATAAATCGTTCCTTATACCCTTTAAGCCACAAATACCGAGATAAACCCTTGGATCTGGTTCCTCAAATTCCTCGATATACGATTAAATCAAAGCGTTTAGTGAATAATCTGGATGCAATGATGACCTTTCATCAATTGGAAAATTAGGTAGCTATGATGTGTCCCGAGAATTTTTCACTTTCTTTGATTTATAAGTATTTGATTTTATTTATTTTATTATTTAAGCTGCATTAAAAGGATTTTATATAAGTAATTGAAATTAAATATAAAATTTTAGGGACACATCATAGCTACCTTAAGCAAAAGTGAACGAAGATTTTTCATCAATTTTCAAACTAGGTAGGTATTATGTGTGATTGAAAAAACATCCTATACCTCAATTTTATTGGATTTCTCCCTCTGTTTTTCGTGTTTTGTAATGAAAGCTTCCATTAATACAGTCACATAACAAGATTCAGCTTCTTGATACGGTGTATTGTTGGCAATCATATTTTTAATCTTTTTAATATATGAAAGCTTTAATGTCCTGGCTCCATGATCAAACCAGGGATGATTATACTTATCGTTGAATAAGCGTTTTTCCAGATGATACAAATTCCCAATCTGCTGACGTACCCCACGGTAGCCTAAATAGCCCTCCAAGGCCCGGAAATGGCGTTCAAAATAGGCTTTCTTCTCATCCAGACTGGCATTTTTTTCAATCAGGCTCTGAAATCGTAAAACGACCCTTTTCCCTTGTTCTAGTTGTTCCTTATAGGCTTTATCAGTCAGACGCCAGGTCCAGTCTGTAGCGTGTTTTTCGTTGGTCCAATTCTTGGCTTGAAGCTCTTTAATGCTTTTCTTCGGCTTGGTCAGACGTACCAGTTCATATCTACCACAGCTGATTGGATTAACCTCACCAATGTAACTAAAAGACTCTGAACTTGGACAGATCTCAAAGATTTTACGGTTAATCTTCAAT
>NZ_VPEN01000112.1:0-1443 GCF_013417135.1 Acinetobacter sp. YH16051
ATGTTTCACGACTTTGTTCATATCAGTTTAACAATCGTGGTTAATCATAGGGTCTAAAAAAACGGCTCCAAAAGCCCCTTTTCTCCGGTTCCTGTTCAACATGCTCCGGCACGGGAATCCGCTTATTTTCCCTCTGCTCGGGAGTAGTCAATCCGTCATGTTTAGTTTCTGCTGTGTCAGGTTCGGGATCTGGTTTGACTATGCTGGGTTGCACTAATTCTTGATCGGTAAACGTAGTCATATTAGGTTTTGGGGCTTCTAATAGGCGTTGCATCGTTTCAATTTGGTTTTGATAGAAAGATTCCCGATCTTTGGCATCATCAAGCTGATTTTTCAGCATGTCTATCTGCTGTCTAAGCAGTAAAACTTCTGCCGAATTTGGACTGTCTATTTTTACAGATTCTTTTACATCCTGTTTTTTAACTGGCTCCCCAAAAACACGGATAGCCTCTGCTAGATCAATCTTATTTTCAGAATTTTTGCTTAAAATTCCTTTCTTTATGTTGTTGTAAATCGTTTGTCTATTGATATTGTAAAGCTTAGAAAGCTCAAGAACTGTAAGGGTTTTCATCCTGTAAATCTATGCCTAAACTTGTAAAAAGTTACTGCCTATTAGACTGCCTAATAGACAAATGATCAAGTATAAATTTTAGGCAGCTTGATAGCCAACTTTTTGAAGATAAGGGAATAATTCTTGGAATTTTTCACTATCTTGAAGCATTTCAGCAATACGTATAGCGAATTGTGGATAGCTTTCTGTACCCTGAGAATACTTACCCATTTCTGGTAGTTCGGAAAGTTTAGTAGCGAATAAGTGGCGTTGCTTATCTGTCATTCTCGAGAACAGATCAGTTGTATTAGGGTCTCTATTAGTTTCTATAGATCGAATAGTTGCTTTCTTTGGCTTAAAGCTAAAAGAAAATCCTGAGATTGAACGACCTTTTTTATGCTGTTCGTATTTAACATTGATATCTGAAAATTCGTTGATTTGGTCTACTGCAATATCTAAAACACGTCTCTTAAATGCTTCCATTCGAGTGTATTCGTTAACACCTATACCAAGTTGACTACGAAATTTATTTAATTCATAAACAGGCGTTTTTCCTACAGACTTCCATTGCATTAACAATTCATAAAGTCGTACAGCATAAACACTTTTGAAATCCGAAGTTTTTTTAAGATGGTAGCTAGTAAAATATTGTTCAAAGCCATCTATTTTTGTGACGTGTTCAATTACGACACGAGTTAGAGTCACCAATATCCGACCTTCACCCTTTCGATAATTAGCATCTTGAATCCAGCGACTTTTTGTTAAAGTCCCGTCTTCATTAGTAATAGTAAACTGTCTTTTAAATAAAGAATCTTCAGCCTCAGTTAAGGCTAAATATGCTGCGTCGGATGAAACATTAAAGGCTTTAGCATATCTAAGAGCATTTAGTTCTA
>NZ_VPEN01000113.1:0-1420 GCF_013417135.1 Acinetobacter sp. YH16051
GAACATTATCATTTGATGGTAATAGCAAATCATTTCCCCCCAAGTCAGTTAAGAACGATACAAGAAGCTGTGAAAAACTTAGATGGGGTATTAACTGCATTTCTCAGCCCGAGAGAGTTAGAAGATGACGATCCTAGAGGAAAGATACATTTTCATTGGTTAAACCGTGATGGTGTAGATGGTATCGATGATGCTGTGACTAGGCATTGTTACCGAGCAAAGTTAGATCAAAAGCTGAAAGGTATGAAAAGATCTTTCGATGGAAGCAGAGAGATGAAGCCGTTATTACCTGTCAGTTCAAGAAAACAACAACAGTTTATAGCTCAGCATAACGTTGAAGTTATGTTCTAGCTTAGCAATGCTATAACCCACCTTCAAATCATACCGTAATGATATAAAAGAACGCCGTAAAAGCGCTGTAAAGGGTCTTGCCCTTGGGTAGGTACCACAAAAGACAAACAGCGCTAAAAAGAGCTTAAATCATTACTCTAACGCAAGTACCAATTCTGCACTTTCAAGTGCAACAACAAAGCCTAAGCAATTCAAACCCACAAGCATACCGTTTGATGGGCGAGGTATTGCTTTTTTTAATTTTAATAACAAAGAGGAAATCTAATTATGGCAACAACAATTCAGGGTTATTACAAAGGACTACATTTACCGAGTTACATTGAATATGACCCACACAATATGCAGAAAGCAAACTCAATTTTAGCTATCGCTTTTCAAGAAAAGCACCAGCTATATGAGTTTGAACTGCCGATAGGTACTAAGTTTGATCAGTTTGGTGCGTACAAACTTTACCCTAAAGATCCAACTTCTAAATTCTTGTGGAAGTTGGTTAAGAACGACCATTACAACTTATGTATCTACACGCACCTTGATATTGATGCTACGCTAAAATGTGTGAATAAACTAAATTCTGATTACACATTCAGCAAGCACATTGCTGATATCAATACAAATGCCGTAGAAGCTGCATTAACCACATACAGCCTAGCAGAGCATGATCCATCACCAAAGAAGAGTAAGAAGGCTAAGCGGTTAGCTGGTAGCGATCTGACAGAAGCAGAAAAAATGATGTCAGTAGAGTTGAAACTCGCGCCTATTGTAAGACCAACTTAAACGAAGCAGGGCTACTTAAAACAGGTAGCCCTCACCTAATTTAACGATTGTGTGCGTGCATGAAATTAAGTCATCAGGATGGTCATTTAAATGCTGCAACCTCTGCTTCCATATCTTCGGCTAATCTTGCCTCCATCTCGGCTGCGGCTGCCGCTGCGACTGCGTCTGATGCCGCAAGCTCTTCTGCTTCTAATGCAGCTTCTACTGCTTCTTTAGCAGCTCCTGTACGTTTAACCTCTGCGTCAATTTTAGCTTGTCTTTCTGCCGCAGCAGTAGTCTTTGCCTCCGCAATGAT
>NZ_VPEN01000114.1:0-1380 GCF_013417135.1 Acinetobacter sp. YH16051
TTCAAAGGGGGGCTTTTATGGTTATGGAAAAAAATAGTATTTTGAGTAAAAAACACCCAGTTCTAAAATGAGAATGGATCATTTTTTTAACGATTTATTATCTAAAAATAAGAAGAGCACTGGATGTGCTCTTCTTGGAATTTCGCATAAGAGATTTTATGTTAAATACTTAAAACATCATGCTCTTTTATTTCTAAGAGGCTTTGTTGCAAAAATACCTAAAACTATGATTTTATTATACTTATTTTTTATTAAAATTTTCTTAAACTCCTTAAAAATAAGTATTTTGCAAAATATTTATGCAACAAAGCCTATACATAAGAGCAAACGATCTTCCAACGGTAATTTATGCGGTCGTCCTTTACCAATATGACGAGGTAACTGCTTATTTAGCTCGGCCAACATCAGGTTAAATGTAGCCCAACTAACACCGGTAAGCCTACGAAACTTAACGTCTGATAATTTTTGAATATCTTTGAATTTCATCCAAGGATTATCCTTTGAATTAAATAAGTTTGCTGATTAATTTAAGATCAAATAAATTGTACGTTTTTTGATTTATGACGGAAGTCTATTAACTATATATTATTTCTTAAAAAACTATGTAATATTTAATGGAGTTAATAGGTTGGAATTATGGTAAATGAGTCAAGTGAAAATTTTTAAATATTCTTTTGTAATTTTAGCTGTAGTCTCTGTTTCCGCATATACCATGAGTGATCGTCAATCCACACAGTTTCAAGTCAAAATGCAAGTTACAGAAATTTGTGAGATTGGAGCAGGAGGCTCTTCGGATATTGATTTTGGGACTGTGACTCGTAATGCACAGAATGTTCAAGCGACAGGGAGCTTAAATGTTCATTGTACTAATGGTACTCCCTATAATATTGCTTTAAATAGTGATGGTCGTTTGAAGCATGCCAATGATATTTCCATACAAATTCCTTATCAGCTTTATCAAGATGTTGCCATGAGCAAAGAATGGGGCAATATTGCAGACAATCGTTTGTCACAACAGGGGACAGGGGAAACACAAAATATTAAGATTTGGGGTAAGGTTCCCAATGCTAATGTTCCTGCTGGGAAATATAGTGACACAGTAACTGCGACGGTTACCTATTAATTTTAAAATAAAAATCAATAAGTTAGAGTTACTGTAATCGTGTCAGAGTATTGCCCAGTACTACTGATGGGTTGAGCTGGAACCGTTGCATATACAGGTATATTATGATTATCTACAGAGTAAAAGGTATTACCTTGCCAAGGTTGATCATCGTGTGCGTTCCTAGAAAGGTTGTATCGGATATAGTTTCCTAAAGCATTTCTCATTCTTCTTTGTGTGCCCTGCGCATTGATGCCATTATTTAAACTGACTTGCAT
>NZ_VPEN01000115.1:0-1375 GCF_013417135.1 Acinetobacter sp. YH16051
TCCCCTGTAGCGGTTTAGCCTTTCGACTATCGCTACGTTGCACCAGTGACACTTATTCCCTCCACATGCAACGCATGCCAATCCGTAAAACGGACACGCAGGAGCAGGCAAAGCTCGATCTAGGATGCTTATTTGATGATTTAAAACACGGATTAACGAAGACTTATCATTTTGGGTCTTGAACTAAACACTGTTTATTGTGAAAATAGAGTTCAGGTACAAGCCTTAGTGTGAAATCATAACGGTCGCCAAACCTTATGATCTTCGTTACTTGATGTTGTTAGCATCAAATAACTGCGTACCGCTGAATATAAAGCGAAACCCCGAAATGTTGCAAGGCATTTCGGGGTTTTTCTTTTGTTTAAGGCATTGTTTCTGCAATATTCAAATCAAAAGCTAGAAAAATGCGCATTTGCGCTATGCTTCAGCGGAGAATTTCACCGACCAGTCTCCGGAGTAAACCCTTCTTGGCTGGCTGTTCTGTGGAGTGTTTTGGCTCCAAATCTGTCTTTTTCAAATTTTCAGGCTGTGTTCCGGTCTGTTTCTCATCCTGTTTTTTCTGTTCACCAAAACTGCTCTGATCCTGTTTAGCTCCAGTTTCGCCTGTTTCAGCCACTTCTGTTTTTTGCTTGTGTTCTATGAGTAGCTTGAAGTCATCAAAATCACGTCTAACGCTGGCTATTTCTTGTTTAAGGAAGGACTTATCTTGTTTTAGTTCTTCAATCTGTAACCGCAGTTCGCGGACAAGATCATCATTGTTCACAGAAACATTCGATTTAGCGTCTCCTGAAACAGCTTTCTTCCCAGGATGGCCAAAGACCCGGATCATATCTTGGGGGTCTATCTGTTGCACACCAAGTTCGTTTAATTGGGGGGTGATCTCACCTTTCTTAATGGCTTTATAAATTGTCGTTCTACCGATATTAAATTTTCTCGACGCCTCAACAATGGTGAGTAGAGACATAAGCTATTCCCTTTATTTTTGGTGTTAAAAAATCGCGGCAGCGACTGGGGACCTCGTAGAGCAAGATTTACCGTTAAGCCCCCTGGCGAATAAGGTAGAAGTGTTGTTCGGGAAGGGCTTTGCCCGTACCCGTACAATACACATCTTGCCGTCCAAATCTATGCAATTTTACGCAATTCTATGCAACTGCCTATAGGGAGGAGCTGAAACAATGCAATTTTCTGCAAAACAATGCAATTAAGTGCAATTCTTTGCAAAAGAATGCAATTTCGGCCTGTTTCTAAGGCGATTTAGCAGCTGATTTAAGGCAATTTAACGCAACTATAGGCAATTTAACGCAACTATAGGCAATTTAAGGAAACTGGCGGGAAGAACACCAAAAAAGAGGCTTTCGGAGTCATTTTTTAGACC
>NZ_VPEN01000116.1:0-1366 GCF_013417135.1 Acinetobacter sp. YH16051
AATATCAATTGCTTGATTCAAATAATCCTTATGGTTCGATTGCAAAGTTACTTAGACAAGCAGCAGTAGAGAAAGCGACTAAAATTCATAATTCCAAAGCAGATGATGACCAAAAAATTAAAGTAACAAAGGTTGTTGAATCTTCGTATAGCAAGACAGAGCGAGTGTTAATTTTAGAACTTGGTCGAATTGGTAATAATGTGAATCAGATTGCCAAAGCAGTAAATACAGATATTGCGGGTACTGGTGCTTTCGATAAAGTGAAATTACTTCATTTATTGATTTCAATTGATCAACAGCTTCGGGAGTTACGTCCAGATGATCGTTGATTTTTTTAGACATGGTTCAGGTTTATCAAAAGGTTGTATTGATTATTTATTGGGTGAAGATCGAGAGCGTGAACACGCACAGGTGCTTAGTGGTGATGTAGAACTGACAGCACAATTGATTGATAGCAGTCCTTTTGCAAAAAAATATACCAGTGGTTGTTTGTCCTTTTATGAGCATGATTTATCTGACCAGGATAAACAGAAAATAATGCAAAATTTTGAGGAATGTTTATTTCCAGGACTAGATAAAGACCAGTATCAAATTTTATGGGTACAGCACCAAGACAAAATTAATCAGGACACAGGTGAGACAAGGCTTGAGCTTAATTTTGTGATTCCCAATGTTGAGCTTTCAACAGGCAAACGCCTACAGCCATTCTATGCGCCAGTCGATTTAGATCGAGTCGATCTATTTAAGCAGATCACCAATACCGAACATTCACTGTATGACCCCGATGATCCTGAACATCGACAGCTATTTTTAAATAAAAAGAATCTACCCAAAGATATTAAGGATTTTAAAGAGCAGTTACATCAACGTGTTTACCGAGCGGTTGCCAATGGTGAAGTTGCCGATCGGCAAGAATTGGTGCAATGGCTTGAATCGAATCAAATCAATGTCACCCGACAAGTAAAAAATTCCATATCCATTGAAAACCCGTATGAGGGCGCAAAACGTCCTATCCGTTTAGAGGGCGAGATTTATGAGCAAAGCTTTAGAGCTACTGGCGAATATCGACAAGAAGTACAACAACGAATTGAAGAATACAGAGGAACAACTTCTGAGCGGTATCGAGCAAACGTCACAGACTATCAGAGACAGCTTGAACACAAGAGCCAATATCACAGCGACCGCTATCCAACAGTCGGACGAGAAAATAGCCCAGAGCATTCAAAACAACGCCCAGACGGTCGAGAAGGAATTGAGCCAGTATCAAACCTTACTGCAATCGAAATTGAGCCATTTAACGAAATTAAACGAGCAAATACAGAGCCAAGAACAACAAGCCCAGAATCAAGCGGTACAGAAAAAACTT
>NZ_VPEN01000117.1:0-1364 GCF_013417135.1 Acinetobacter sp. YH16051
CATGGACTTGATCGGTGGCTCAAGTGTGACGATTCAGAAGTATCGAAAAGAATACGAGCGTGAACATCGTGAAGATGCTGAAAAGAAAGCCGTAGCACTAAAAGACAGTGAGCAGAAGAAGCTGTCAGAAGTTGTTGCAGATATTGTAGCAGGTCGCATCACCGAGATCGGTGACAGTTATGCAAGTGAAATCACACGCTTGTCAGAAGAACTTGAAATAGCACTAGCTGATAAAGAATCACTATCAGAAGAAAATAGCAGTCAGCTCACAGAAATTGAGCAATTAACTTCTGAAAATCAGGATTTAAAAGCGAAGTTGAAATTTCTTGAAGAAGAACATGCACGAAGTAAAGCTGAAATTATTGAACAGTATGAACAGCATAAGAAAGTCATATCTGAGCAATATGCAGAAGCAAAACAGCAATATTCTGAAGGTCTTGCTGAGTTCAAGCAAAGTAATACAGCTCTGAAAGCAGAACGTGACCAGTTGCAGCTAAAAGTTGCCGAAGCTCAGTCTAATGAACGTGTTGCATCTGTCAGACTTGAAGAAGCGCAGAAGAATATTAGCCGTTTTCAGACTGAGATCAGTGAGCTGAAATCTGAAATTCGTGATCTACGTGCCCCACATCAGCCACAGCAATTAAAAAAGAAGGGCAAGGTCGAAGAACAGCCAATAGATGACAAAACTGGTGATTTGTTAGCAGAAGCTGAAAAGCCATAATGCCCCTTTCTTTTCTTGCGGAGCACAGCCAAAGGCTGTGCTGTCCTCAGAAAAAAAAGTGGCTCAAATGAAACATGGCACAAGTCAATATGCTTGAAAAATTACAGGTTTTGATGTGGTAACGAACTTTTTTTGCTGAAATTGCATCAATGAGAACGTGAATTTTAAAAAAAATGTATTTTAGAGGTTCGCCATTTGTTGCATTGAACAACAAACAGTTGTAACGTGCTTTTAACAGATTCTTTTTAATAAAAAACTCGATTTTCAGGTACAAAAAAAGACCCGAAAAAATTCTTTGGCGAGAATGGGTCTTTTGATGTACGTGTTGATCACTTACGGATAGTCAACATGCTTAATCATTATAGCAGTCAAAGACCACTCCGCAAGCCATCTAAGGGCTTGTGCGATGCAAATTAGTTCAAATCATACAAATATTTCACCAAAATCGTATTTATTTATTGATAAATCAGAACAAATTGCTGATTTACAAGAAGCTCTTGCCCTTTTTGACAAGTGCTTATCACCACTTACACCGCATTGGGTTAGCAAAGATACACTGAACCACAAACCGAAGCATTTACGCCTACGCACTGGGAAAAACTCACCGAGAGAGAGAGATCATTTTGATTTCATTACACCAAGT
>NZ_VPEN01000118.1:0-1357 GCF_013417135.1 Acinetobacter sp. YH16051
TGCTTCATAACGAGATTTACAGAGCAAAGCGACTGTAGCCACTGGCTCCATGACGAGCGAAGCGAGCATAAAGCTTTATGAGCGAAGCGAATCCATTCTTGTTTTTAGCGTCCTAGCCGGTCTTTGAAAAAAACTGCCCCCAGGAATCGAGCGCAGCGAGATTCAATAGAGTTTGAGCGAAGCGAAAACATAGGGCAGTTTTAAATGCCGTTTTTAATTTTTTTGGGCTTTTAATAATAAAAAAGCTTTTAAATGCTTTTAAGCAGTCTGAAAGCATTGATATACGTGCGTTTCAGAGGACATAAGACGACACTTAGTGTGCTAAAAGACGACACTTAGTGTGCTAGAAATTCTCAATAAGACGACACTTAGTGTGCTTTGAAAGACAAAATAAAACATGTCGTTTTAAGCACGTTTAGTTTGCAAGATGCGACAAAATAAAATATGTCTGCTTATTGCTTCTTGATAAGGCTTCACATAAGATCAATAAGACGACATAATAAAATAAGACGCTATATGAAAGATTTAATTGTGAAAGATAACGCTTTAATTAATGCCAGCTACAATCTTGACCTAGTGGAACAACGGTTAATTCTTTTAGCAATAATTGAAGCCCGTGAAAGTGGTAAAGGTATTAATGCGAATGACCCTTTAACTATTCACGCAGAGAGCTATATCAACCACTTTGATGTATTGAAAAATGGTGCTTATCAAGCACTAAAAGAAGCCTGTAAAGACTTGTTTGCTCGTCAATTTAGCTATCAAGAACCAAGAGGAAAAGGAGTAGCTCATATTACCTCACGTTGGGTTTCTCAAATTGCATACATCGAAAAAACGGCATCTGTTGAGTTAATTTTTTCACCTGCAATTATCCCTTTAATAACTCGGCTAGAAAAACAATTTACGAGCTATGAGTTAGAGCAAGTAAAAGGGCTTTCCACTGGCTACGCCATTAGACTTTATGAACTTTTGATTGCTTGGCGTAGTAGTGGGAAAACACCAATTATTGAGCTAAGTGAGTTCAGAGAAAGATTGGGAGTATTAGAAAGTGAATATCATCGAATGCACGACTTTAAAAAGCGTGTTTTAGAACCATCATTAAAGCAAATCAATGAAAATACAGATATTACTGTCAAAGAAGAACAGCACAAAAGAGGACGTAATATTATTGGTTTTTCATTCCGATTTAAACAGAAGGCACAGCCAAAAAAACAACAAAAAACCGACCCTAAACGAGATCCAAACACACCTGATTTCTTTGTCGAAATGACCGATGCACAACGGCATTTGTTTGCACACAAATTATCTGAACTGCCCGAAGTTGGTAGCGAATATGCAGAGATCGGAGAGTCATCCG
>NZ_VPEN01000119.1:0-1351 GCF_013417135.1 Acinetobacter sp. YH16051
ACCCCGTGGAAGCGGGTTAGGTTGACTCTGGGCTTCGGTACCAGGGCGGCCAGCCTTGCAATGAAATCCAATGGTTCGAAAATGACGTGCGTGGTGCCGTCCCGGTACGGCGTCTTGAGCTGGTAGCAATCTGACAGTGCGGAGGGGGAGGGGCGTGACTGTTAAACAGGGGGTCAGCCTGCCGCCTTGGGCCGGGTGATGTCGTACTTGCCCGCCGCGAACTCGGTTACCGTCCAGCCCAGCGCAACCAGCTCCGGCAACGCCTCGCGCACCCGCTGGCGGCGCTTGCGCATGGTCGAACCACTGGCCTCTGACGGCCAGACATAGCCGCACAGGGTATCTATGGCCGCCTTGCCGGTCTTGCCGGGGTCGATCCAGCCACACAGGCGCTGATGCAGCAGGCGGGCCGCTTCGCTGTCCAGCGCTCGCACCTCGTCCATGCTGATGCGCACATGCTGGCCACCACCCATGACGGCCTGAGCAATTAAGGGGTTCAGGGCCACGTACAGACGCCCGCCTGCCTCGTCGCTGGCGTACTCGGCAAGCAGCCGGAACCCCTGCCGCTTGCGGCCATTTTGGGCGATGATGGAGACTGTCCACAGGCGCTCAATGCACTCCCGGATTGCCTTGAACTGGCTGCCGCCATCCTCTGCATACCCGATTTCACGGGCCAGCGCCCGATAGCTGCCCTTAACCACCATGGCATCAGCGGTAACGGCCTCCCACTTGGGTTCCAAGAACAACCGGAGCTGCTGCCCGCCTTCGGTCTTGGGTTCTGGGCTAAGCACTAGGCCATTAGGCCCAGCCATTGCCACCAGCCCTTGCAGGATGCGCAGATCATCAGCACCCAGCGGCTCCGGCCCCTTGAACTCGATCCGCTTGCCGTCGCCGTAGTCATACGTCACGTCCAGCTTGCTGCGCTTGCGCTCGCCCCGCTTGAGGGCACGGAACAGGCCGGGAGCCAGACAGTGCGCCGGGTCGTGCCGGACGTGGCTGAGACTGTACTTGTTCTTAGGCTTCACCACGGCGCACCCCCTTGCTTTTGCGCTGCTTTTCCAGCACGGCGGGTTTGAGCACCCCGCCGTCATGCCGCCTGAACCAGCGGTCTTTGAACGGCACCCCATAGTTGGCCTTGCTGACACCAAAGCGGACGAAATAGGGCCGCTGTGAGTCGTCCACGCCCCATTCCTCGGCCTCGGCGGCCGTCATGCCGGACAGGTAGGACTGCCAGCGGATGTTATCCACCAGCACGGACGATCCCCGGCTGGCCTGCTGCTGGTCGCCTGCGCCCATCATGGCCGCGCCCTTGCTGGCATGGTGCAGGAACACGATAGAACACCCGGTATCGGCG
>NZ_VPEN01000011.1:0-79273 GCF_013417135.1 Acinetobacter sp. YH16051
TCCCTTCCCGAACTCAGAAGTGAAACCTCTTCGCGCTGATGGTAGTGTGGGGTTACCCATGTGAGAGTAAGTCATCGCCAGCTCATTATTCAAACACCCTCAACTAGCGTTGGGGGTGTTTTTTTATACGGAAAGGAAAATATTAAGAAGAAAAGTAGAAGAAAGAAGTTTAAAACAATATATTTACAATAATAAATTATGTGAAAAATATAGCATATATCAAAATATCATAAATTACTGCAAGTCTATTTAGTCGAATTTATCTACAACTTTAGTCTAGGTTTTTAAGAAAATTAACCAGAGTTAAGTTTTTGCTGTAGACAAAAAGTGAATATTGATTCATTTTATATACAAAAGTGAATAACCATTCATTTTTTATAAAATAAAAAGCTCACAATTGGAGGTGAGGGAAAAATGACAGCAACAACAATGAATGTGAATGCTGTAGTGGATCAAGCAAAGTTTAAACCTTTTCATTTAAAAATTGTACTTTGGTGCGTATTTGTCGTTATTTTTGACGGTTATGATTTGGCGATTAACGGTGTGGCTTTACCACTACTGATGCAAGAATGGAATATGACGGCTGTACAGGCAGGTATGCTTGCGAGTACGGCACTGGCAGGCATGATGTTTGGCGCCATGCTGTTTGGCATGTTGGCAGACAAAATTGGCCGTAAAAATGTCATATTAATTTGTGTGACGTTATTTAGTGGCTTTACTTTTTGGGGCGGCTTTGCATCCAACCCAACAGAGTTTGGTATTTTACGTTTTATTGCAGGTTTAGGGATTGGCGGGGTATTGCCTAACCTCGTGGCTTTAACCTCTGAATATGCACCACAAAAAATGCGTAGTACCTTAGTTACCACCATGTTCAGCGGCTATGCCGTGGGCGGCATTATGGCAGCCTTACTTGGTGCATGGTTGACGCCTAGCTTTGGCTGGGAAGTGATGTTCTATATTGCGGGATTACCGTTACTTATTTTGCCTTTATTGTGGTTTTTCTTACCAGAATCTTTAACTTTTTTGGTGAAAAAACAGCAACATGAAAAAGCGCGTCACATCGTCCAGCAAATTAGCCCACAAGAAAATATCAGCCCACAAACACAATTTGTATTAAATGAAGTACAAACCGCAGATGCCTCAATTGCAGCCTTATTTAAAAATAACCGTGGCATGAGTACTTTGCTGTTTTGGTGCTGCTTCTTTATGTGTTTGTTGATGGTTTATGCTTTGGGCAGTTGGTTGCCAAAACTGATGATGGCAGCAGGTTATTCGCTGGGTAACAGTTTAATGTTCTTAATGGCGATGAACATTGGTGCTGTGATCGGAACCATCAGTGGCGGGATTTTAGCAGACCGTTTCCACTTAAAACCTGTGATTATTGGCATGTTTTTATTGGGCGCATTCTCTCTAGTGGGTCTAGGCTTTAATTCACCACAGCCTGTGATTTATTTATTGGTGGGCTTAGCAGGTGCTTCTGCCATTGGCAGCAGTATTTTATTGTATAGCTTTGTTGCTCAGTATTATCCACTTACGATTCGTTCTACAGGTATCGGCTGTGCTTCTGCAGTGGGGCGTGTCGGTGCGATTGTAGGCCCTATTATTATTGGCGTACTTTTGGGCATGGATTTACCACATAAAATGAACTTTTTGGCGGTGGCGATTCCTGCAGTGATTGGTGCAATTGCAGTAGCACTGATTCGTTTACAAAGTACATCACAGGTGGTGAGTGAGCCAAGCGTGGTTAAAAAAGCCAGCCGATCTTATAGTTAATTGATCGTTAGTGTTTTGGGACTTTGAAATTAAGGAGCATTGCTCCTTAATTTTTTGCCTATTCACTTTGTAGAAGATTTAAGTAAGAAAGTGTGTATCGCTACATTTCTACTGTGCACGAGGTACATTTCATTGATTATGATGTCTTGATTAGCACAAGCAAAGATTGAATGAATAGAGGAGCAATTAGGATGCTCAAGATAAATCGGCAATACTATGGATTTATATGTCTAGTTGTATTGGGTTTAACTACAGGGTGTAATGCGCAAGTTGAGCCGAAACAGAACACGGCTGCTTTAGAGTCAAAATCAACTTCTGCACAAAATTTACAACGCTATCAAATACAGCCAATTGCAGATTTTAATGAGCCGTGGGCATTGGCAGAATTACCCGATGGACGCCTATTAATTACAGAAAAAGCGGGGAAATTAAAACTTTTTGATCCAAAAACAGGTCAAAGCTTAGATGTTCAAGCTATCCCTGAAGTCGCCTATGGCGGACAAGGTGGTTTGGGTGATGTCATTTTAGATCCTGAATTTCAACAGAATCAGCAGATTTATTTAAGTTATGCCGAAGTGGGTACGGGTGGTTACGGTGCAGTCGTGATTCGGGGCAAGCTTGTATTAGATGCTAAACCCACGCCAAAACTCACCGAAACTCAAAGAATCTGGCAGCAAGTGCCGAAAGTATCGGGACAAGGACATTATGCGCATCGTATAAAGTTTGGGGCAGATGGCAAATTATGGATAAGTTCTGGTGAGCGACAAAAGTTTGAACCTGCTCAGGATTTAAAATCTAATTTAGGTAAAATTTTACGTTTAAATACAGATGGTACAACACCTTTAGACAATCCATTTCAAACACATGGAGAGATTGCCAAGCAAGTCTGGAGTTTGGGGCATCGCAACCCTTTAGGCATGGCATTCGATTCTACAGGGCAGCTTTGGGTTGCAGAAATGGGACCTAAAGGGGGTGATGAGTTGAATCTGATTGTCAAGGGCGAAAACTATGGCTATCCGTTGGTGTCGAACGGTGATCATTATAATAGTTTGCCAATTCCAGACCATGCGACTCGTCCTGAATTTACAGCCCCAGTGCTGGATTGGACGCCTGTCATCTCTCCCTCAAGTTTGATGTTTTATACGGGAGATGTATTTCCACACTGGAAGCATAAAGCCATTCTTGGTGGTTTATCTTCAAAAGCAATTATTGTGGTGGATACGCAAGCACAGCCTGTTCGGGAGTTACAGCGTATCGAGATGGGTCAGCGGATTCGTGGCGTACTTCAAGCACAGGATGGCAATATTTGGGTGATTGAAGATGGTCAATCTGCCAGATTGCTTAAATTGGTGGCTCCATAAAATAAATTTCTTCAGGTCTAAACTTATTTCAAAGTAGGACAAAAAACAAATAGAAAAAAGCCCCAACATCATGTCGGGGCTTTTTCAGATTTATGTTTAGGTATTACTCCTGTTATACCTTTCAGCGTCCTGCCGTTATATTATTTATTATTGTTATTCTTGCTTTTAGAAACATCCTATTTCTGTATGTGTTAAATATAAAATGAAAGCTGATCTTTGCCTAGCGTCAATTTTCTGCAGTGCATGTAAGCTAAAACGTACAACGATATATCGGTAAAATATAGATCAATAAACTGGATTTATTTAATTTTAAGTGTTTGATTATATTTAATAATTATCTTATTCAATAAAAAATCTCCCAAATTCATTTTCTTGTACTTGGGAGATTTGAACAGCAGAAAGATGCAGTAAGTATGCAAATTGATTACATCAACTTAATACCTTGTTGTCCTGCTGGGGTCACTCTAAAGATTTCAACTTCAAAGGTAATATTTTTACCCGCTAAAGGGTGGTTAAAGTCTACTTCAGTCACATCATCGTTGACAGATTTCACCACGCCATAGAGGCTTTGTTTGGCTTTATCTTCAAATTCAATCATGTGTCCTTCAACTGGATGTTGCTCAAATTTAACCGTATCAAAAGTTTGTACGTTTTCAGGATTCCATGGACCAAATGCTTCTTCAGGTGGAAGACTCACGGTACGACGGTCACCTGCACGTAAACCAAATAATGACTTTTCAAAACCAGGTAATAGGCTGCCATCGCCCATGACCAAACTTACAGGTTCAGCGCGGCTACGGGTGTTGTCAATTTCTACACCATTTTCAATGGCGACAGAAAAGTGCAATTCGACTTTTGAGCCATCTTCAATACGAGTTTCATCATTTGGATTAATAATTTCAGTCATGTTGCGCCTGCGCTCGTTCAATTCGGTGCTTTTCTAGGAAAAACGTATCAATTAACAGCAGAATGGTGCCAAGTGTGATGGCACTGTCTGCAATATTAAAGGCAGGGAAGTGGCTGTTGTTGTAGTATACGTGAATAAAATCGACCACGTAGCCAAGACTGACCCGATCAATTAAATTCCCAATCGCACCGCCTAAAATCAAGGCAATCGCCAAAGGCAGTACGATGACATTTTTTGGCATACGCATTAGCCAAAATACAAAAATTACAGACACTAAACCTGCCAGTGAGGTAAAGAAATAACGTTGCCATCCACCTGCATCGGACAAGAAACTAAAGGCAGCGCCATAGTTATGCAGTAAAGTCCAATTCAAAAAGGGCAATACAGGCACTGGATCTGCGTAATTCAGATGCGATACTGCAATCCATTTGGTCCATTGGTCGAGAATAATCGCGACAATGGACAAGCCCACCCACCATAAATTATGTGGATAGAACTGGAATAAGCCCTTTTTGTGTTGTGGATTAGGCATATTTTCTCTCTTCGCCTTGACCTGTTGGAAGGTTGATAATACAACGTGAGCATAAACCTGGGTGTGCAGAATGTGTATTCACATCAGGAAGTACATGCCAGCAACGTACGCATTTTTCGCCATCTGCTGCAGAAACTTTCACGTTCAAGCCGTCTAAATCAGAGGCTTCACCTTGTGCAGCATCAAAGCCATTCACAATTACTTGTGAGGTAATGAGGACAAAACGCAGCTCATCGCCTAGTTTATCCAATACGGCTTTGAGTTCGTCATTCGCCCAAAGTTCAACTTTAGCAGATAAGTTGGAACCGACTGTTTTGGCGGTACGTGCTGCTTCAATGAATTTATTGACGGCAGATTTCACTGCAATCAGGGTTTGCCATTCCGCTTCTGCCAAGATGTTAGCTTCAGAAGCCACTGGAATGTCATACCATTCTGCAGTGAAGACATATTTTTCTGATTGCTCAGGAATTAGCGGCCATGCTTCTTGTGCCGTAAAGCTTAAGATTGGTGCCATCCAGCGAACGAAAGCCTGAACCAAGTGATACAAAGCGGTTTGTGCAGAATGACGTGCTTGCGAGTCTGCTTTGGTGGTGTACTGACGGTCTTTGATGATATCGAGGTAGAAACCACCCAAGTCATTAATACAGAAGTTGGTCAGTGCACTGGTCACGATATGGAAGTTCATATCTTCATAGGCTTGCTGAATGGTTTTCTGTACTTCTGCGGCACGTTGCAGGATGTATTGATCCAGTGCAATCAACTGATCTACAGGCAGTGCATCTGTAGCGGGTTTGAAGCCATTTAAGTTGGCCAACAAGAAACGCAAGGTGTTACGGATACGACGATAACCGTCAGAGGCACGGCTAAAGATTTCCTTACCTGCGGTCATTTCATAGCGATAATCCGCCGATGCAATCCAGAAGCGTAGGCCGTCTGCACCCATGTCTTTAATAATGTCTTGTGGGGTAATAATGTTACCCAACGATTTCGACATTTTGCGACCTTTTTCATCCACCACAAAGCCGTGTGTTAACAAGCCTTTATATGGTGCGCGTTCATTGATTGCAATCGAGGTGAGTAATGAAGATTGGAACCAACCACGGTGTTGGTCTGAACCTTCAAGATATAAATCGGCTGGGTCTTGTAACTCTTCACGCTCACGTAGTACGGCGTAGTGGGTCGTGCCTGAGTCGAACCATACGTCTAATGTATCGCGTACTGCATTGTAGTGCTCGGCATCATCACCAATGAAGTCTTTGGCTTCACGGTTGTACCAGCCATCAATCCCTTCTTGTTCGATCAGTTTCGCAACTTCTTCGATCAATTCAGGTGTGCGTGGGTGCAATTCGTTGGTGTCTTTATGTACAAAGAATGGAATTGGCACGCCCCAAGTACGTTGACGTGAAATACACCAGTCTGGGCGACCTTCAATCATCGCTTGGATACGGTTTTTACCCCAATCAGGTACAAAGCTGATGTCATTTTCAATCGCATTCAGTGCGCCTTGACGTAAACCTTTGGCATCCATGCTGATAAACCATTGTGGTGTAGCGCGGAAAATAATTGGAGTTTTATGACGCCAGCAGTGCGGATAGCTGTGTTTGATTGGGTGATGTGCCCACAGCTTATTGTTTTCTGCCAAAGTCGCAATAATTTGTGGATTGGCTTTGTAGATGTGTTCGCCTGCAAAGATTGGTGCAGTAGGTAAATATACGCCATTGCCACCGACAGGATTGTCAACTTTTAGGTTGTATTGTAAGCCAACTTTATAGTCGTCCACACCATGTCCAGGCGCGGTATGTACTGCACCTGTACCGCTTGTTGCGGTCACGTGTTCACCTAAAATCACAGGTACTTGGCGTGCTTGAATCAGTGGATGTTGTAAGATCAGGTTTTCGAGTTTGTCACCTGTGAAGTCAGCCAATACTTCATAGCTGCTAAAGCCATAGCGTTCAGTTGCTGACAGTACCAATTCTTTGGCCAAAATAAAGTTTTGTGGTGCTTTTTCATCGGCACGTGCCTTCACCAATTGGTATTCAATTTCGGCATGTAATGCAACGGCTTGGTTCGCAGGTAAAGTCCACGGTGTAGTCGTCCAAATGACGATGTCAGTGGCATCATTCACTTGCACATCCAAACGTGCAGATAAATCGGCTAAATCGACCACAGTAAAACCGACATCAATTGCATCGGATTTTTTATCTTCATATTCAACTTCGGCTTCTGCCAATGCAGAACCACAGTCCAAACACCAGTTCACAGGTTTAAGACCCGGTTCAATATGACCTGCTTTGGCAATTGCACCCAATGAACGCACGATATCGGCTTCTTGCTTGAAGTTCATGGTGAGGTAAGGATTGTCCCAATCACCAAATACACCCATACGCACGAAGTCTTTTTTCTGTAATTCGACTTGGGTGTAAGCATATTCGCGACAGGCTTTACGGAAAGTCGAAGCATCGACTTTTACACCCACCTTACCCACTTTTTCTTCTACTTTAAGTTCAATTGGTAAACCGTGACAGTCCCAACCCGGAACGTAGGGTGCGTCAAAACCATCCATGACACGGCTTTTAATAATAATGTCTTTCAGGACTTTATTGACCGCGTGACCCAAGTGAATTTGACCATTGGCATACGGAGGGCCATCGTGAAGCACATATTTTTTCTTGCCAATACGCGATGCACGAATCTGCTGATAAATGTTGTCGGCATACCACTCTTCTAACCATTTCGCTTCACGTACTGCGAGATTTGCTTTCATTGCAAATTCAGTACCTGGGAGGTTTAGCGTGGCTTTATAATCCACTGCATTTTCAGGAGTTTGCTTATCGCTCATGCAAGTTGTCTTCCAGTTGAATCAGCCCATGGACTGACGCGTTTTACATTAAATATTTAGGGTAAATTAAAAAGGGAAATGTGGATGATCTTGTCGAAATTCAAGAAGTTTTTCAACATCATCATCAATTCCCGCTTTGAGTGCTTCAAGCGAAGGGTAATTTTTTTCGCCATGTAAATAGTTTAAAAATGTGACCCGCATTAATAAGCCATACAGATTAGCAGAAACATTGGGGAAATGTACTTCTAATCGCCATTCGGGCTGTACTTGTTGGATGGCTGGGCGCGTACCTACATGCCCTGCACCAAACAGACTGTTCGGGCTGTAGCCTGCAACACCCGTTTTGTGAGGATGATCGTGTTTGACTTTTTCGCTTAAAGCGGTGGTTTCACAGACCACTTCAACGCCATAAATGCCATTTAAGCAGGGTTTATGGCGGTTTAAGCGTACATTAATGGTTGGAAAATCAAGTGTGCGACCAATTTGATCGCCATATTGGACGCGCCCTGTAATGCTATATGGGCGTCCAAGCAGTTTGGCTGCCAGTGCCAAATCACCTGCTTGTAAAGTTTGACGAATACGAGTTGAGCTAACACGCTCACCATTCAGTTCAATGGTGTTTAAATTGGTGACCTGAAAGCCATAGTTGCGTAAAAATTCGCTATTGCCTTGGCGGTTTTTACCAAAATGGAAGTCATCGCCCAAGACCAAATGCGAGGCATTCAGGCTATTTTTTAAAAGTTTTGCAAAGGCTTCGGCACTTAAACTGCGGAAATGATTGTCAAATTTCGCTACTGCAATGTAGTCGACGCCCAATTCGGTCAGATATTCGACTTTTTCCCGCAACGAGCTGATGCGTGGTGGGGCATCGTAGCCTTTAAAAAATTCCAATGGTTGAGGTTCAAACAGCATCACCACGGTTTTGAGTTGTTGCGCCGCAGCAACTTCTTTGAGCTGTTGAATCATCGCCTGATGACCGACATGCACACCATCAAAATTGCCAATGGTCACGGCAGTTTGGGCGAGGTCAGTGGTTGAAGATAAAGCATTCAGGCGGAGCAGCTGCATGATCGGATGAAAGTTGAAAATTTGTAAGGGCTATATATTGCCATATTCTCGCGCTTTCGTCTTGCTGTTGTGTTTTTAACCTGAAAAATTATCTGAAAATCAGGCAAAATCCGACTATTTGAGCGCGAAAGGTGAACTGGATTTGCACCGCACCAGATTTTCTTTTCTAATGTGCTCAGTTTCAATGATCTGCACGAGTAAATAGTGATGAATTCTGATTTCGCTTTAATTATGGCATTGCCCAGTGAGTCTAAAGGCTTGTTTGAGCAGGCTGGGATTCAGGTGCATTACAGTGGTATTGGTAAGGTCAATGCTGCGTTTAAAGCCTTTGAAGTGATTCAAAAGACTGGTTGTAAAACTTTATTGAATTTAGGCACGGCTGGTAGCTCACATTTTGATGCGCATGCTTTGGTGGAAGTGTGCCAGTTTGTGCAGCGCGATATGGATGTTTCTCCGTTGGGTTTTCAGGTGGGAGTCACGCCAATGGATCAGGAACACCCTGCAGAAATTCATTTGGAACGCTATTTTGAGCATTTGCCAAGTGGCATTTGTGGCACGGGAGATAGCTTTGAAACGGGTACACCTAAAGTACCGTGTCAGTTGGTTGACATGGAAGGCTATGCGATTGCCAAAGTCTGTAAAAAATTAGGGGTGCGGATGCTGTCGGTGAAATATATTACCGATGGTGCCAATGATACAGCGCATTTAGACTGGGAAGAAAACTTGTTGTTGGGTGCGCAAAAACTATTGTCTTTGTATCAGGGTCTTAAATAATATCGTTGCCAAAACGCCACGACCCTAGTCATAACTAGGGTCGTGAGTAAAAGTGCGTATCTTAGTTAGTGCTGTGCAATTAGTCTTCTGATTCTTGTTCAGGTGTGGCAGTGACCACAGCGGCTTGAGGTGCATCCACTTCGTCCTGACGCGGCATAATACCGTAGAGCATCATGTGAACTGTATGTTGCAAGACACGTTGCAACATGCTGCGGTTGCGCAGGGTTTTACCTGTCACCATTTCCATTTGCGTTGCAAAGTCGGCATAGTTTTGGGTAATCGCCCAAATATTCAAAATAAGCAACTCAGGATCAATCTGCTTAGACAGTTTGCCTTGCTCTTGCCACATGGTAATGACTTTGGCTTTGCGTTTGACCAGTTTTTTCAGAGGGCCTTTTAAAATTTCCTGAATATGTGGCGCACCTTGAATCACTTCTAATGCAAATAGACGTGATGCTTTCGGCTTAGTACGTGAAACCTCAATTTTCTGCAGCAGATAATTGGTAATTGCTTCATCAGGCTCGAGTTCAGCTTCGAGCATTTGCAAAGGTGCAAGCCATTTTTGTAGTACTGTAGTTAGTACTTCAACATATAAGGCTTCTTTATTTTCATAATAATAGAAAATATTCGACTTATGCATCTCTGCAATTTGTGCGATTTCGTCCAAACTCGCGCCGCTAAATCCGTATAAAGAAAATACGTCGAGTGCAGCATTGAGAAGCTGATGGCGTTTTTGTGTACTCTTTTTTTGTTCCATTCGTAATTTTAAAACAATGAAAAAAGGGAATTATTAATTGTACGGCAAATCATCAGGCTTGTGCATCTTTTAAAGATGTATTTTTAAAATATTTTTAGTTTATTCTGTAGTTTAGCTATTAAATCCGTGAAAAGCATGATTAGAGAGGGGGAGTATCTTGTTTTTGTATTTTCTGACTGAATGAATAAGTTTTTTGAATTTTCTATATAAATGATAAAAGTAAAGTTTCTTCCTGCCTTGCATCAATTTTATTTAAAAAAACTAAACAGTGGTGTGGATGCTGCCAATTTTGATCATCCCTACACTGTCGTGCTGACAGGTATAGGTGTGATGACCTGATTTAATCGGCAGCATGTTCCACGTGAAACATTTCTGGGTTTTGATTGTGCTGTGTCATTCAGCGTACCAAAAGTTTCGCTTAGAGCCGTTTTTTACACACAATTGAGTTGCGTTGATAGTTATATAAAGCCTGACGTGCATCGGGTAAATCATCGACACTGGCAGGTGCAAAGCCCTGTTCTAAAAACCAGTGTGCGGTGCGAGTGGTTAAAATAAATAATTGCTGAATACCCATGGTTTTGGCTTTATCTTCTAAATAATCCAGAATTTGGCGACCACGGTTGGATTTACGATAAGCAGGATGCACCGCGACACAGGCAATTTCGGCCGACTTGAGTTCATGACCTGTGGTCGGAATGGGGTACAAGGCGGCACAGGCGAGAATCATGCCGTCACGTTCAATCACTGCAAATTGTCCAATTTCATTTTCCAGACGCTCACGTGAACGATATACCAACACGCCTTCTTCTTCTAAAGGACGTAATAAACGAATCAAACCGCCTACATCCTGAATATTGGCCGTACGCACTTCTTCATAATGTGCATCACTCACCATCGTCCCTGAACCATCACGGGTAAACAGTTCTTCGAGTAAAGCACCATCGTAGGCATAGGAAATGAGATGTACCCGATGTACGCCGTTTAATGAGGCATCTTGGGCTGCATTTAAGTGTAAAGCCAATTCAGGATGATGTCGCTGAGCATCTTCAATATATGGATTTAAATGTTGCGGATGAACTTCACGTTGCAATTGACCTTCGGCATTCTGCAAACCGTGCTGCGCGCCTAAGAAAATCAGTTTGTCAGCTTTTAATTGAATGGCAGTTTTAGTTGCCACTTCTTCAGCCAACAAGTTAAACACTTCACCTGTGGTGGAATAACCTGTTGGACCGAGCAACACAATATTATGATTTTCTAAATGGCGTTGAATGGCATCGACATCTACAGTGCGGACTTCGCCAGTCAGTTGATAATCGACCCCATCACGGATGCCATACGGTTTGGCGGTAATGAAGTTACCCGACACCACATCGATACGTGCGCCATACATGGGAGAGTTGGCCAGCCCCATCGACAATAAGGCTTCAATTTGCAGACGAATTGAACCCACCGCATTCATCACACAGGATAATGACTCACGTGTGGTGACACGACGTTGCAAATGAAAAGGGGTGTCAATTTGGCTGAATTTCAGATTTTGATTAATTTGTGGACGTGCGCCGTGGACCAAAATCAGGCGAATACCAAGTGAGTGTAGCAGGGCAATATCATGAATAATGTGCTGAAAGTTTTCATGCAAAACCGCTTCACCATCGAACATAATCACAAAGGTTTTATTGCGGTGGGCATTGATATAAGGCGCAGAATGTCTAAACCAATGCACATATTGTAAGGTTGTGCTGTGCGGGTTTTCAGTTGGAGTCATTCGTTGGCCTGCTGTAATGATCGATGGTGCTGTCTTTGATTCTAATCAAAAAATTCTGCAGCGGAAGACTAAATATAAAAAAACACCTGAATGGTGCTTCAGGTGTTGTGGAGAAATGCTATTTTTCAGCTCAGGCTGAACGGTTTTAGCCAATAATACGAATAATACGCTGGGTGCGCTCATTAATCAGCACATAGTCACCGTTGACTTTATACCACTGCTGATAACGACCTGTGTTGGGTAAACGACGTGCTTCACGATCACTGACTTTGTAGCGGTTCGCATCATATCCGCGTGGGAGGTTTTGACCTACACGCCAGTCACGACTTGGATTCACGCGTTTTTGATCATAACGCTTTTGTTCCCACTGTGCATGATGACGTGGATTGTCCCAACGCTTGTCGTGATGTTTATAGGTGGCACTCGCTTGATGACGACGATCATCATAACGATGGTCGGGTGCTGCCATAGCCGATGTTGCCATGATTGCGCTTAAAGACAGTGCTAAGGTGCTGAGTAATTTTTTCATGCGACTTACCTTCAGTTTTAAATATGGGGTAGATGTGTCCAAATTAGTCAAATACTCAAGATAAATGATGGTGGAAATTGAGGTGAATTGTGAATTTTATGGAGAAAACAAGGAGAGCCTGAGCGGACTATCGCTCTATAAAAAAAGCCCAAAGTGAGCTTTGGGCTATGTATTTAGATATTGTGTATGTACAACAGTAGGTCTATAAACCTGCGATACGCAAAATATGGTGATTTTCGACATCGACCAAAATGTAGTCTTGGTTGATTTTATACCATTGTTGTTTGCGTTCAGGGCGGGGCAAGTTATGTTCCTGATAATCGACTTTATAACCATTGCCACGATAATGCTGCGGCATGACATAACCCGTTTGCCATTTATGTTGTTGTAAGCGTTTTACACCACGTTCTTCACGCATGCGGCGTTTGTCTTGCATACGCTCTTCTGCATCGGCACGAAATTCATGTTTATTGTGTGCTTGGTTACGAGGATGGTCAGCTGAGTCTCGATCAAATTGAGGAGCGGCAGTTGCAAAATTGCTGCTTAGTAAAGCACTGAAAGACATTGCCAGAACTGTCAAAATCTTTTTCATGTAAACCCCTCATTCTCTCATCTTGATATCACAGTTCATACTTTAACCATTAAATGCAGAGAAACTGTGAAGAAAGCACATGAATTTTTTAAATACGCTCTGCAGGATGCGGCATGGTATTGATTCTATTATGCGACAAAATACGAAATTTAGTAGCTATCGCTCAGAAAATAGGGGTGGGATGATTTTTCTTGTGCTAAGGAAAGGATGAGACATCACCATAGCAGCGTACTGCTATGGTCTGCTTTAGTTCCAATGTTCAGTTAAGCCTTGTAAAGATTGCACAGCGATGGCAACACATTCGGCTGTTTCACGATCATCCAAAGCCACAATTAAATGCTGACCTAATTGCAAGCTTTCAATACTTTGAATCACGGCAGTTTTACGTTGAATATCAGTCATCACAATTTACCTAATGCTTGTTGTGGAGATACATCAAGCATAGGTGATGTATATTGATTTGGAAAACCGTATAATTTTATAAAAACAATCCAATAAAACGATTATTGCCACCGTTGCCATGAGTTTTGCTTAATAGGCGTAGTTTAAATCGGTGTAGTCGGTCAATGATTTTTGAATATGTGCATTGATAAATTCGCGTACATCTTCAGTACTCATTGGTGCGCCTTGCTTGCTAATCACGTGTTCAATTTCAGGTTGCCCTTCAATTTTAATACGATAAACAAAGTTTTTAACCACTTTGTAGGCATCGTCCAGTTTTTCAATGCCTGTGACATAGTGGTAAGCATGTTCAAAATTAAGGTCGGTATGTGAAAATACAAACTGATCAAACAGTTTGATTTTCTGACCGTTGTCGAGTGCCTGAATGTCATCTACGATGCTGGCTTCAAACTTCATGCCATATTTTTCAGAAATAGGCTGACCATCAATCAGTAAAGACACCATACCATCTTCAAGTGGTGTCACGGTGATGTTGTTTAATTCAGTCATGTTGCTCTCTGCATCGTTGAGGTTGAATTGAGATGTGGAAGCATGGTAATCAGGCTTTGCATTGCCAAAAATAGGCAGGATAGAAACCTGAAAATGCTTGTGCGATGCCATTTTACCGCAAATCAATGTGCAAAAATTGGCAATATGCTAGGTTAAGTCCATAAAAAAGGAAGCAAGCGCTTCCTTTCTTCGGATCAAACGACAGAACTAATCCTGTGCATCAATACTTTGACCATTCAGGTGCAAGCTGTCATCGCCCATTAAATATAAATAGGCAGACATGATGGCATCGGGTGTAGGTAAAGTTTTTGGATCTTCATCAGGATAGGCTTTGGCACGCATGGCAGTGCGGGTTGCACCCGGGTTAATGCAGTTGTAGCGAATATTTGGATGCACCTGTTCTTTGGCAAATAACTGGCTCACCGCTTCAATTGCAATTTTAGACACCGAATAAGCACCCCAGCGTTCACGTGCTTCACGACCTACACCTGAACTGGCAAACACGACTGAAGCATGTTCCGATTTTGCCAAAAGTGGTAATAATTCCTGAGTGAGTACAAATGGCGCACGTAAATTCACTGCCATGACGTCATCCCAAACATCGGCAGGGTAATTTGCCAACTCAGTCCGTTCGCCTAAAATGCCTGCATTATGCAAAATACCATCCAAACGTCCGAATTGTTTGTCTAGGGTATCGACCAGTAATTCATAATCTCGTGGTGAAGCACTTGAAAGCTGCAGCGGCAAAATAGCAGGTTGTGGTGCGCCTAAACTTTCGATTTCATCATAAATCACTTCAAGTTTATTTAAGGTACGACCATGCAGCACTACGGTTGCTCCGTGTAGCGCATAACTGAGGGCAGCCGCTCGTCCAATACCATCACCCGCACCTGTGATCAGGATAATACGATCTTTGAGAAGATCGGGGCGAGGTTGATATTCTGAGTATTTCATGGGCATCCCTCCTGTTCATTTCTTATTGCTTATGGGTTGAGTTTCATGTCATCGCTTTACAGGACTGATTCAAGCATTGGCACTGCTGTTTTGCGTTGCAGCTTGCAGCACCAATTTGTCTAAAACCGTATGTAATTCAGTCACTGAATCCACTATACAATCTGCTTGCCATGCTGTTAAGTCATCTTTGTGTTGCAAGGGTAAATAACCGTATGCTGCCAAAATGGTATACATATTGGCGTTACGACCTGCATCGATATCACGTGGATGATCGCCCACATAAATACAATGTTCTGGGGCAATTTCAATCTGTTTGGCCGCCAAATACATAGGTTCTGGGTCTGGCTTGGTACGGCTAACATCTTCAGGGCAGACCAAAACTGCACAGCGTTCAGTTAAATTCAGTGCTTTGAGCAGTGCTTCGCTGAGCCAGCGCGGTTTATTGGTGACAATACCCCACGGAATTTGACGCTGTTCCAACGCATCAAGCAGTGGATACATGCCTTCAAACAGATCAGTTTCGACTGCAATATCTGCACCGTACAGGTCTAAAAAGCGTTGTCGATGGGCCAAAAATACAGGGTCATCTACCTCAAGTTCTGGATAGACCAATTTGACCATCGCCCGCGCACCTTCAGATACCTGTGTGCGAATGGCGTCTGCTGCCACAATCTCACAGCCTTTATCGCGGCACATATCTTGAATGATGCGAATAAAATCTGCAGCGGTATCAATTAAGGTGCCATCGAGGTCAAATAAAACCGCCTTCATTCTGTTGCCTCATTGACCGTGTAGACCATGTAGTTCACATCAACATTAGGTGCCAACCAATAGCGTTTAGTCAGTGGGTTGTAGTGTAAACCCGTCATATCTTTAAGTTTTAAACCCGCTTGGCGAATGTCGTGTGCCAATTCAGACGGTTTAATAAATTTATGATAATCGTGTGTGCCTTTGGCTAACATGCGCAGCACGTATTCTGCCCCAATAATGGCAAATAGGTATGATTTAGGGTTGCGGTTAATGGTCGAGAAAAATACATGACCGCCCGGCTTGACCAGTTTTTGGCAGGCTTGAATAATCGAGGCCGGATCAGGTACGTGCTCTAACATTTCCATGCAAGTCACCACATCGTATTGACCAGCTTGCTCATCTACCAATTGCTCAACAGGAATTTGGCGATATTCAATATTGTGTACGCCTTCTTGTTCTGCATGCAGGCGTGCCACGTTTAAAGGTGCTTCGCCCATATCAATTCCAAGCACATTGGCACCGCGACGAGCCATGCTTTCTGCCAAAATACCACCACCACAGCCGACGTCTAGCACTTTCTTGCCTGCCAAGCCGCCTGCGTGCTCATCAATCCAGTTTAAGCGCAGTGGATTAATCATGTGCAGGGGACGGAACTCGGAATGCTGATCCCACCATATGGCTGCAAATGCTTCAAATTTGGCAATTTCTTGTGGATCAACATTCAAATGCGACATGGGTGCCACCTCAATTGGGTCGTGATAATTGGAAAAATAGATATAAACCCTAGTGTAGCGTTAATTCTAAAAAAAGCGATAAAAGCTGTAAAAAAGTTCACAGAAGGAAAACGAAATCAGCATAATTGATTTATAGTGTTGCCATACACTAAACAGAATGATTTAGAGGATTATAAACGCAATGAAAAAATTCCTTTTAGGTAGTTTGGCAACAGCCATCTTTGCTATTTCTGGTAGCACTATGGCGGCAAATTTTGTAGCAGGTAAAGATTATAGCGTTGTCGCCAACCCGGGTAAGGTTGATGTACCGGGTAAAATTGAAGTGCGTGAGTTCTTTTGGTATGGCTGTGGTCACTGCTTTACTTTAGAACCATATATGCAAACATGGTTACGCCAGTTACCTAAAGATGTGAATTTTGTGCGTACTCCTGCAGCCATGAATCCTGTTTGGGAAATGAATGCACGTGGTTATTATGTGTCTGAAGCTTTGGGTGTGCGCAAGAAAACTCACTTGCCACTTTTCCATGCCATTCATGACAAAGGTCAGCAAATTTTTGACCAACAATCACAAGCTAAATTCTTTGTGAAATATGGTGTACCTGAAGCGAAATTTAACAGCATGTTTAACTCGTTTGCGATCACCTCTAAAATTTCACAAGCTAAACAATTGGCGCGTCAGTACCAATTGACAGGTGTACCTGCGGTGGTGGTGAATGGTAAATATATCGTTCAAGGCGATAACGGCAAAGTGATTCAAGTAGTGAACTACTTGGTTAATCAAGAGCGTAAAGCTAAGAAATAAGCAGATGCAATAACAAGATGATGCAAGGCTGAATCAGCAGCGCATCGCTAAAAACTGCAATGATTGCAACGTCATTGCGGTTTTTTTAATGCAGGTTAAAAGTGTTTTGTATGTTTAATCTGCGACAGGCTGCGGACGTTGCCAGTGGCAAATGCCACGAAATAATAAATGTACTTGAGTAATGGTTTGTTGAATAAAACGCTGCTGGTGTTCAGGTAATTTTTCGGCTTCAAATTGGCGTTCTAAACCAATCCAGCTCATTGCCCAATTTAACGATAAATTAATTAAAATATTGGCCAGAATGTGAAAATCTTCAGCATGCTGAAAATGTTGTACGCTTTCGACCCGTTGTAAATCATTAGCTAAATCTTCAATTAAAAAATCAATTTCACGGGCGATGGCTTGCCGTAAAATGGTCGAACCGCCCCAGCGTTCGGCAATTAAAAAAATCCATTGTTGTGGATGTTGATCGACAGATTTAAAAAATAGGGTCAATGCCTTTTCGGTCTGTGCATCGGGTTGGTATAAATAAGCTTGTCCCAACTGATACAAAATACCTTTAATGTGCAAGGCAACTTGATCGACCAAATCTAGCCCCAACTCATCCATATCTTGAAAATGCCGATAAAATGCGGTGGGCACCAGTCCAATCTGTCGTGAAATTTCTCTTAAGCTAATGCTGCTAAATGCACGTCCTGCGCTGCTGAGTTGCAGCACTGCCTCCATAATTGCCTGACGACTTTGTTGTTTTCGTTCTTCCCGAATCGACATTGTATTTCCTGATTCTGCCAGTGCCGCGCAGTCTAACAAAAACCTGTGTTTCACGATAATACTAAAAGATGAATGAAGCCACTTTGTAAAAATACAGGCAAAATTTACCGAAACAGCACACGTCAAGCTTTGGAAAAGCGACCTGCGCTGTGGCATCTGTTATACTTGCGGGCAATTTATTTGAGCCAAAAATAAGGACACATTATGCGTATTGACCAACGAGCTTTAGATCAATTACGTGAGGTAAAAATTACCCGTAACTATACTCGCTATGCTGAAGGTTCAGTGTTGGTAGAGTTTGGTCATACCAAAGTTTTGTGTACCGCAAGTATTGATAACTCTGTACCGCGCTTTTTAAAAGGGCAGGGACAAGGTTGGGTAACTGCAGAATATGGCATGTTGCCACGTTCAACTCATACCCGTAGTGACCGTGAAGCGGCGCGTGGTAAACAAAGCGGACGTACACAGGAAATTCAGCGCTTAATTGGTCGTAGCTTGCGTGCCATGGTCGATTTGAAGAAACTGGGTGAAAACACCATTACCATTGACTGCGATGTGATTCAGGCCGATGGCGGTACCCGTACTGCAGCCATTACAGGTGCAGCAGTGGCATTGATTGATGCTATGAATGTGTTGCTGGAAAAGAAAAAAATTAAGCATGACCCATTAAAGGGTTTGGTGGCTGCAATTTCTGTGGGCATGTACCAAGACCAAGTGTTATTGGATTTGTGCTATGAAGAAGATTCAAATTGCCAAACTGATTTAAACGTGGTGATGACACAAGCAGGTGAATTTATTGAAATTCAGGGTACTGCTGAAGATAAGCCGTTTAATCGTGTGCAATGTAATGCCATGTTGGAAATGGCAGAAAAAGGTATTCAGGAATTGGTAAAAAAACAGCAGCAAGCTTTAGGTTGGTAAGCTAAGCTTTTTGATGTTTTTCTGCTGTTTAAGAGCGCATCTTCGGATGCGTTTTTTTATGGATGAGATTTAGATTGCGATAGGAAGCGTGAAGCAAAAAGCTACAATATTGCAGGATGCGTTCTTTTAAGATGGAAAACTGTATGCAAAGAGCCTGAATGAAAAGAGGAGGAAAGCATGAAACTATTGATTATTTTAATGTCTGCCATGATGTTGTTTTTAACTGCATGTGATTCACGTACTGAGCGTGAAAATGAAGACAATCGTAGTGTACTCGGTCAAGCTTCTGACAACGACAACGACAACGACAACGACAACGACAACGACAACGACAACGACAACGACAACGACAACGACAACGACAACGACAACGACAACAAGGACGATGATTAAATTCAAAATTGAGGCATAAAAAAAGGAGGCTCATTTGCCTCCTTAAAATCAATTTTTGGAAAAAATTAAGGGTGCAGATTGCACCCTTAATTTTAAAAGTAATCGTTTACGCATTAAAACGCATTGATAAATCCACAGCTTTGACATCTTTGGTTAAAACACCCATCGAAATATAATCTACGCCTGTACTAGCCACTTCACGTAAATTTTCAATGGTGATGTTGCCCGACGCTTCAAGTTTGCAACGACCTGCCACATGCTTGACCGCATCAATCATTTGTTGCTGGCTAAAGTTATCCAACATCACAATATCAGCTTTGGCTTCAAGGGCTTGATTTAGTTCATCCCAAGTTTCCACTTCAACTTCTACAGGTTTGCCCGGAGCAATGGCATGTGCTTTGGCAATTGCCTGAGTAATGCCGCCTGCTGCCATAATGTGATTTTCTTTAATCAAAAAGGCATCAAATAAGCCTAAACGATGGTTTTGTCCACCACCGACCGTGACAGCATATTTTTGTGCAATGCGTAAACCCGGTAAGGTTTTACGGGTATCTAGCAGTTTGGTATTTAAGCCTTCAAGTTGTTGCACATAGGCTGCGGTTTTAGTCGCAACAGCAGACAGGGTTTGCACAAAATTCAGCGCAGGGCGTTCTACCGTTAACAGGCTGCGTGCAGAACCTGCCAATTTCAAAAAGGCTTCATTGGCAGCAACGTGGTCGCCATCATTTTTTAACCACGTGACTTGCACATTGGCATCGTATGCTTGAATCAGGGCATTTACCCACGGTTGACCTGCCAAAATCATGTCTTCACGGCTAATAATGGTGGCAGTGGCCTGCTCATCTTCAGGGGTCAATAATGCGGTAATATCACCATCGCCAATATCTTCTTGCAAGGCTTGCTGAATATTGATTTGGATGGATTGTTCAAGCAAAGCTGGAGAGATGCTCATAAGATTTTCCGTGTCGATCTTGCCCATGAAAATTGCGCGTTATATTAACACTGTTCTGCGTCAGGATGTGTTTTTTAGCCACGTTCGGGTGTAATTTAAGATGTTCATTGTCACGCGTTGGCATTAAACTGAAATTTCTGTTCTATTTTTCTATTCTAATGGTTTGGGGATTGCCTTATGCAGCATGTGCCGTCGTTTCAGGTGGTTGAGGGTCAATTACAAGGGGCAAGACAAGTCCCATCTCCGAATTTCAACGCCCGTCCGACAGACCAAGAGATTCAATTGCTGGTCATTCACAATATTAGTTTGCCGCCGTCACAATTTGGTGGTGGTTATATTGAGCAATTTTTTCAGAACCAAATGGATTGGTCGCAGCATCCTTACTTTCAGACCATTCAGGGCCTGCAGGTTTCGGCACATTTGTTGATTTTAAGAACAGGCGAGGTGCTGCAATTTGTTAATTTTGCAGATCGGGCGTGGCATGCGGGGCGTTCTAGTTATTTGGCACAGCCTGAATGTAATGACTATTCAATTGGGATTGAATTAGAGGGCAGTGATGACTTGCCTTTTGAAACAGCGCAATATCAGAGTTTGGTGCAGGTGGTACACAGTTTGCAGCAGGCCTATCCGAGTATTCAACAGCATATTGCAGGACATTCCGATATTGCACCGGGACGTAAAACTGATCCAGGGCCGTATTTTGACTGGCAGTATTTTCGTGAACAGTTATCTCAACTTAAAGCTTCGACATCACAGGAAAAATTGATCAATCAATAACAAAACTTTGTTGATGCTTTGATTACAATAGCGACTAAATTTTTAATTGGGTGGTAACGATGGCGCTTTGGCGATCGACCTTTATTGTCAGTGCAATGACCATGCTGTCACGGGTGCTAGGATTAGTCCGTGATGTGGTATTGCTGAATGTGTTTGGTGCAGGTAAAGATTTCGATACCTTTGTGGTGGCGTTTCGTATCCCCAACTTTTTCAGGCGACTGTTTGCCGAAGGGGCGTTTTCGCAGGCATTTATTCCTGTATTGACCGAATATAAAACCAGCCGCACTCATGCCGAAGTACAAATTTTAATTAGTCGGGTTTTTGGCTGTTTAATGACGGTAATGACAGGGCTAACCTTTACCGCCATGGTGGCTGCGCCTGCGGTGATGTATATCTACGCACCGGGTTTCCATAGCGACCCTGAAAAGTTTGCGCTAGCCACCGATATGTTCCGCCTGACCATTCCTTATTTGTTGTTTATGTCGCTGACGGCATTTGCCAGCAGTATTTTGAACAGCTATGGCTCATTTACCACGCCTGCCTTTGCGCCTGTATTGCTGAATGTGGCGATGATTGCAGGTGCATTATGGCTCACACCGTACATGGCAGAGCCGATTATGGCACTGGGTTGGGCGGTGATTATCGCGGGTGCTTTACAACTTGCGATTCAAATTCCAGAACTATGGCGTAAAAAGCTGCTGATTCCCCCTAAAGTTGATTTCAAGCATGAAGGGGTGGATCGGATTATGAAGCTGATGCTGCCTGCTTTATTTGGGGTATCGGTCACGCAAATTAACCTGCTACTCAACACCATTTGGGCATCTTTTATGCAGGATGGTTCGGTGTCGTGGTTGTATAGTGCGGAACGTATGACAGAGCTACCTTTGGGCTTAATTGGTGTAGCGATTGGGACGGTCATTTTACCGTCACTGTCTGCGCGTCATGCAGAACAAAATATGGATAAATTCCGCGGCATGATGGACTGGGCTGCACGGGTGATTATTTTGGTAGGTGTCCCTGCCAGTATTGCACTGTTTATGTTATCAACGCCTATTATCCAAGCCTTGTTTGAGCGTGGTCAGTTTAGTTTTAAAGATACGCAAATGACCGCTTTGGCCTTGCAATGTATGAGTGCAGGGGTGATTTCATTCATGCTGATTAAAGTCTTTGCACCGGGTTTTTATGCACAGCAAGACACCAAAACACCAGTACGTGTGGGTTTAATGGCTGTGGCTGCCAATGCGATTTTAAACGTGGTGTTTATTGGCTTCTTTAAACTGATTGACTGGCAAGCTGAACACATGGCATTGGCACTGGCATCATCAGGTTCGGCTTTGGTGAATGCAGGCATGTTGTATTTCTATTTGCATCAACGCAAGATTTTCCGTTTTGGTGCGCACTGGAAAAAACTCATGGTGCAGTTTGCAGTGGCAAATGCCGTGATGATTGCTGCGTTGTGGTATGCCTTAACTTGGTATAACGGTGATGTATCACAATGGATGCGTGTGGCAGAAGTCACTGCGCTGTGTGTGGTGGGCGTAGTGGCCTATGGGGTTGGATTGTTGGCAACGGGTTTTAGACCACGTCATTTAAAACCTTAATGAAGCGAAGTTGATCTGAAAAAATACCGCAATTTAAATTGCGGTATTTTTTTGTTTAAAGATGATGCGGCTTTGGATTATTTTACAATTTCTAAAAGTTCCACATCAAAAATAAGCGTGCTGTTTGGCTCAATTGCATCGCCTGAGCCAATTTGACCGTAGGCTAGAGCAGCAGGAATAAAGAAGCGATATTTGGCACCAACTTTCATGAGTTGTAAGCCTTCAGTCCAACCTTGAATGACTTGGCTGACCTGAAATTCTGCAGCTTGATCGCGGGCGATAGAACTGTCAAATACCGTACCATCAATTAAACGACCTTCATAATGGACTTTAACGGTAGAGGTGGCTTTGGGTGATTTGCCCGTACCTGCCTGTAAGACTTGATATTGCAAGCCAGACTTGGTGACTTTGACCCCTGCCTTTTTGGCATTATTGTTTAAAAAGGCTTGCCCAATTTTAGCATTGCTATCGGCTACTTTTTTAAGCTCAATCAGTTGTTTGGCTTCGGCTTGCTTTTTGAATTGAGTCAGCACTCGTGCCATTTCTTCATCGCTTAAACTGGCGGCTTGGTCTTGTGTTGCCATTTTTAAGCCAGCAATGAAGGCTTCGAGATCAATATCTTTTAAGGTTTCCGCATTGCTGCGCCCCATTAAATAACCAAAGCTATAACCGACCTGATCTGCAACAGGACTTTTATTGGTCACGGTTTTGGCAAAACTGCCACTGCTGAGCAGTGCGATACACACAAGGGCAAGGTGTTTTTTCATTCTTTTCGTCCTAAGACCATACAGGAGAGCCAAGCTCTCCTGAAAGGGTGATGTTGTTATTTCACTTCAATCAGTTCAACATCAAAAATTAAGGTGCTGTTGGCAGGAATCATGCCTGGTACACCTTGTTCGCCGTAGCCCAGTTTCGATGGAATATACAGCGTAGCTTTACCGCCTTCCTTCATGAGCTGTAAACCTTCAGTCCAGCCCGGAATGACTTGATTCAGTGGGAATTCAATTGGCTCACCACGTTGTACCGAGCTGTCAAATACTTTGCCATCGACCAGTTTACCCGTGTAGTGCACTTTGACCACAGAGCTTGCCGTTGGCTGTTTGCCTGTGCCTTCTTTAATCACTTGATATTGCAAGCCAGAAGCTGTGGTTTGTACGCCTGCTTTTTTGCCATTTTCAGTTAAGAATGAATCACTGGCTGTTTGCGCAGCTTGCGCTTGAGTGGCTTGTTTTTGTTGCAACTCTTGCTGGAATTGCTCATAGGCTTTTTGTAATTCTTCTTCGGTGTAGGCAGGTTGTTTACGCGCATGACCTTCACGCACACCTGTTACAAAGCTGTTGATGTCTAGCTCTGGTGGGGTTTGATGTGCCACTTCATAACCCAAAGCGTAGCTGATTTTTTCAACCGCAGAAGCATTTGCCGACGCTTTAGAGGTCGCCACTGCTGGGTTTTGAGAGGCATAATAAACAGGAACAAGTGCAGCACCGCCTAAAATTACAGCAACAGCGATGGGTAAGGCTTTACTCATAGGTTTTCTCAAATTCATTTTATAGTTAAAAAAGCAGCATTCATCTTAGCAGACTTTTTCACAGACTTTTCTAGTTTGGCACGTGGCTTTGCAGCCTGTGTCGATTCAACTTTTTAATATATGCTGCTTACGCAGTTTATTCTATAACAGACTGAATATCTAAAACATTTTTTATACATAAATCTTATCAATTCAGGACTAGATGTGGGTCATTTAAGAAAAGTCAGATTGCGTTTGGGCTGTAGGTAAATTTTTATTGTAATCGCATAAATGATCAAGACAGCGTCCTGATGGGTTGTTGTCCAATAATAGGATTAACCTTCGGTTCGACCCACTTTTGTTTCGGCAAAAGTGGGCAAAACCATTGTCATCCACAAAACCTGTTTAATTCTTGTATCTCATTCATTATTTCGCAGAAACAATAATGGTCTAATGCTACGCAGGTTGTGGATGACACTTCCGAGTATCTTCATGTTATCTAGGTTTTTAGATAAGCGGTTTTACCTAAATAAAGATAGACATAAATATATTTGACTATCCTGATTTAACTTAAAATCAGTCAAAGTCGGCCTTTAACACCACCCGATAGCGAGCCTTGCCTTGATGCAAATGTTCAATGGCCTGATTGATCTGTGACATTGGAAAAACTTCGACTTGCGGGGCAATCTGTTTGCGTGCTGCAAATTGAAGTAATTGACGCAGAGCTTTGGGTGAACCTGTTGAAGACCCCGTCACTGATTTTGCACCACCAATCAAGCTGCCTGCCTTAATAGGCATGGGTTCCAGCGCTAAACCTAGCATGTGAATAGTGCCATGCGGTGCCAGCGTGCTTAAATAGGCATTCCAGTCCAAGCTCACATTTACCGTACTTAAAATCAAGTCAAATTTGCCACGTTGGGTTTTAAGCGCAGCGGCATCACGGCTGTTCACCACATGGTCTGCACCCATAGCCAGTAATTCTGCGGTTTTGTCTGGATTGGAACTGAACGCCGTAATTTCACAGCCCCATGCTTTTAATAATTTGATGGCGATATGCCCCAAGCCACCAATACCAATCACCGCAACATGATGTACTGCCTGAATTTGATGTTTCAAGATCGGATCAAATACGGTAATTCCACCACAGAGCAAAGGCCCTGCACTGACAGGATCGACCTCATCGGGTAATGGAATTACCCATTGCCAACCTGCACGGACTTTATCGGCAAAACCACCTGCATGTCCCACAATGGTTGCGGTAGTGCCATTGCTGCACAGCACTTGTTCGCCTGCAATACAGGCATCGCAGTGTTGGCAACTGTCTGCAGTCCAGCCAATGCCTACACGTTGCCCCACGGTTAAGCCTTTGGCCTCACTGCCTAATTGGGTAATCGTGCCAATAATTTCATGTCCTGCCACCACAGGATATACCGAGGAATGCCAGTCATTTTGAATGACTGAAAGATCGGAATGGCATAAGCCACAATATTCGACTTTGACTTCTACCTGATGCGCCTGCAATTCACCCGCATCAAATTGATAGGCTTGCAGGGCTTCACCTGCCTGCATTGCGGCATAGGCTCGAATGGTATTACTCATATTGCACCGTCCTTGTCATAAGGCTGACTGTATTGATTGGTGATCTTGCTATTATGGGTTGAGCAGTTTTGAATACTAAAGCTTGGATGTTGCTTTAAGATGTTGTTTTAAAGTGACAGTGATTTTCATGATCATCGACCATGCCTACAGCTTGCATAAAAGCATAGCAGGTGGTCGGGCCTACAAATTTAAAACCATTTTTCTTTAGGGCTTTCGACATGGCAACACTAGCGTCGGTTTGTGCAGGCGCAAGACGATAGTCAGGTACATCATTCCTAATAGGTTGCTGTGCAACAAAACCCCAAAGCCATGTCACGACGTTTATATCGGCGTCTTTTAGTTTTTGCCATGCACGTGCGTTGTCACGAATTGCTTGTAATTTGCCTCGATGGCGAATTAATCCAGCATCTTGTAATTTGAGCGTAAGATCATCATCACTAAATGCGGCAATTTCAGCAATGCTGTATTGGAAAAAATGTTGACGATACGCCTCACGTTTTTTTAATACAGTAATCCAAGACAAGCCTGCTTGCTGTCCTTCCAAACACAGCATTTCAAATAAATGTGCTTCGGCAAATACAGCTTGTCCCCACTCTAAATCATGATAGGAAATATAGAGCGGATCATCGGAACACCAACCACAGCGTTGTATCGTCATGGGTCATGCTCCTTGTTGAATAGATAGCTGAATAGATGTGAATGGGACGGACTTAAAGCTGAAATGCTGCCCATTGGTCATGTTGGTTATCCCAATAATATAGTTCTGCCTGTTGCAGATCGTGAAAGGAAATCCAGTTGTCTTTACCGACTTTATCTGAATAACCTGTGCTGATGAGCAGGGCATCTTCAGTAATTTCCATGACCCAGCCTTGATGGACTTGTCCTGCCAATACAATTTTTTGTTGATTGCCAGATTCTGCAAATTCCACCAATCGATTTATCAAGGCTTCAGACATGAAATGTTCCTAACAAAATTAACGTAAATAAGGATAAGGATTGACCGCACCGCGTCCTTTACCATTTAAATAAAGTCCGTAATGCAAATGTGCGGCAGTGTGTCGGGCGTTGCCTGTATTGCCGACATAGCCAATATGCGTTCCTGCCTTGACATAATCGCCCACGTTTAAACCGCGTTTATGTCCATCCAAGTGTGCATAGTAATGCCAAGTGCCTGCAGGCCCTAATATCCAAATTACTTTACCACCTAAGCGATTATCGCGTAAGTCTGCAATTAAACCTTCTGTAGCGCTATACACTTTGCTGCCTTTGGCGGCAAGAATATCAATGCCTTCATGCAAACGTCCGCTACTACGAGATGCACCCCAAGTGTCATTCAACTGATGCGCTTTAATGCCCTGCACAGGAATGGGCAAGCGAGTTTTTAAACTCATTTGATTGAGTTTTTGCACCAAGGCAGGCGGGAGTGGGGTACTAGGACGTTTCGGTGCAGAACTACAGGCCGCAATCAATAAGGTAAAGAGTGACAGGCTTAAAACAGCAATCCATCGAAACATAAGACATCCTTGTAATGGCAGTGAAAGCAAAGATTTCATTCATCACGATGCTTGACTATGTCACAGATTGATTGCCGAGATCAATTTTTTCATGGCCGTCGGAATGCCCAAATCGCTGGCTTGTTGCGGACTATACCAATCTGCATTCAGTTCTATTGCCAAGTGTTCTTGTAGATCAGCATCGACCTGAAAACACAGTGCTTCAAGCTGCCAAGTGAAATGGGTAAAGCTATGTGAAATCTGTGCGCGTTGCTGTACCTGTTTAAGGCTCAAGCTTTGACACAGTTGCTCAAAAGCCTGTGCATCTTCAATGACAGGCAAACACCATAGTCCACCCCAAAGTCCTGTATTGGGACGTTGTTGCCATAACCACTGATCTGCGCATTGCAGTACTAAGACCTGTGCAGATTTAACGGGTACGGCTTTTTTCGGTTTTTTAAAGGGCAATTCCTGCTCTAAACCTTGTTGATGTGCTTTGCAGTGTTGTTGCATTGGGCAATATAAGCACAGTGGTTTTTTGGGGGTACAAATGGTGGCGCCCAAATCCATAATAGCCTGCGTATAGTCGTGATTACGCACTTCGGGGCAGAGCTGTTCTGCCAGTTGCCACATGGCACGTTCATGTACAGGTTTGGATAAATCATCTTCAATAGCAAAAAAACGTGCTAAAACCCGTTTGACGTTGCCATCCATAATGACGCCGTATTGGCGTAAACCCAGCGACATCATGGCACCACCCGTAGAGCGACCAATGCCCGGCAAAGCCATCCACTGTTCGAGCGTACTTGGAAAATGTCCTTGCTGTGCCACAATGGCTGCGGCTTTATGCAAGTTGCGGGCGCGGGCGTAATAGCCTAAACCTGCCCAATACGGTGCAACTTCATCCCAAGTTGCACGTCCTAAATCTTGCACTGTCGGAAAGCGCTGCAAAAAACGCTCAAAATATTGCAATACGGTTTTGACCTGAGTTTGTTGCAGCATGATTTCAGACACCCACACCGCATAGGGATCATCGGCGACTTGCCACGGCAGGTCATGGCGTCCGTGTTGATCGAACCACGTGAGGAGAGCATCGGAAAATGAAAAAGCAGTCATGCGAACCCAGTTTGTAAAGTAGCGGCTTAGTATAGCCAAACTGGCGTGGGAATTACGTGCATAAAAAAAGAAGATGAGCGTGCATCTTCTTCTTTAGGTTTGGTTTCACTTGGTTTGGGATAAAACGAGTCGTGGTTTAAATTTGACCGCTCATACCCCAACGGTTATCCAATTTTAAGGTCTGACCTTCATAGCGTGGAATAATGTGGATGTGTAAATGCTCAGATTTAGCATCAAACACATCGCCATCATTAAAACCCACATGGAAACCTGCAGGTTGATGACGCAATTGCAACTCATTGCGCGCCAATTCTAATAAAGACAATAAACTTTTACGTTCTTTGTCTGTAATGTCAAAAAAAGAGCCGACGTGACGTAGCGGAATGATTACGCAATGTCCTTTAGACAGGGCATTGGGTTCAGGCAAAATTACCCCAAATTCATTTTTTGCCAAAACATCATAATCATCAAAATTGCAATAAGGGCATTGCTCAGTCATTGTTATATCCTCTTCTTTAAAATTTTCTTGGCTTGCGTTGAGTATATGCTGCGTAATGTGAACAGCAGATTAATCTGCTAAACGACGATCCAACACTTCATACATGGCAGCTAAACCTTGTTGCTCTGCCGATGCGTTGTAGCCTAAATCGACCCCATTGGCTTTGGCACGTTCATCGGCTTGAGGGTTACTAAAGCCGTGTTTGGCATCTTCAAAAATAATCACTTCATGCTCTACTTGAGCCGCGTGCATTTCTTCACGGAAACTTGCGACATCGTCTAAAGTCACCATGCTGTCCAACTCACCATGCAACACCAAAATCTCGGCTTGAAGCTGACCTTGTTGTGCAGGGGCTTTCGGGCTGAGGTTGGCGTGGAAGGTCACCACTGCTTTTAATGCTGCGCCAGAACGAGCCAAATCCAGTACGACTTTGCCGCCATAACAGAAACCAATTGCAGCGAGTTTATCGCGATTTACTTCAGGTTGGGCAGCTAAAGTGTCCAAAGCTGCAGACGCACGAGTCACAATTGTGTCAGCATCTGCAAAAGTTTGCATCATCCATTCATTGGCTTGGGCTGCGGTGGTGGTGACTTTTTTATCGCCATACATATCAATCGCTAAGGCTGCAAAACCATGTTCAGCCAATTCACGCGCGCGTTGTTCGGTGTATTCGTTACGTCCCCACCATTCAGGTGCGACAATCACCCCCGCGACAGCTTGTGCTGTTTCTGGTGCAGCAAAATAACCGATCAGTTTGCTGCCATCTGCAGCCGTATATTCAATTTCGCGAGTTTTGATTGCTAAAGCCATGCCTTATTCCTTATCGTTTTCAATGCCATGATTAAAGCATAATAATATGGCACGCATTTTTAAAAACAGGGGAAATACTGCCTATAAATGTGAGAAAATATTTTTAAAATAGCCAAATTGGCATTTGTTGCGTAAAAAGCGGACATAAAAAAAGAAGGAAAAATCCTTCTTTTTTATCTGATTTTTAGGAATTTATAGACGAGGTCACTAGATTTTTCCGCGAGAGAGGAAACCAACAACTGCCAAAATCACAGCAATCACCAATAAAATAATGGCAAAGTCTTTGGATAAACCTGCGACACCACCAAAACCAAGTAAACTCGCGATTAACGCAATCACTGCGAAGATTATAGCCCAACGAAACATAATTGTTCTCCATGTGTTTTTATAGCTTCTGAATTTAGTATAGGGAGCTGAACGCAGCACACTGTTTTGTTTTTGTGTATTAAATGTTCAGTTGTTTGAGTTAAGTGTTTGATTCATTTAAAGACTAAACAAAAGCAACAAGTTGAAACAAGGCTGTTATAATGACGCAGTTTTGTTATTTTCTGTGCGCTATGTCTGATCAATTACGACCTGAATTTTGGAAAAACTATCCGCTGAATGCCTTAAATACTGCGGAATGGGAAGCCTTGTGCGATGGTTGCGGTTTATGCTGTTTGGTCAAACTAGAAGATGAAGACACGCAAGAAGTGGCCTATACCAAAGTGGCGTGCAAGTTACTGGACTGTAACACAGCACGTTGTTCAGATTATGCCAATCGCTTTGACTTTGTGCCCGATTGCATTCAACTTTCCCCCGAAAAACTAGAAAAAATTCACTGGTTGCCGCCAAGTTGTGCCTATCGTCGTTTAAAACAGGGCAAAAATTTGCCATCTTGGCATTACTTAAATACGGGCTCACGCCAAAGTGTGATTAAAGCCAAAAAATCTGCGGCAGGGCGTTGTATTTCAGAACTGGATGTTGCAGAAGAAGATATAGAAGATTATGTGGTGCGTTGGGTGCGTTAATTCATACTGCAGAATAAACTTTGAATCGTGTTTTAGCGATAAATCGGTACGATTAGAAATACTCCAAAGCTTGAGATCATAGTAGACTAGGTTGAAGTCAAGTATAGAAATAACAAGATGTCAGAGAGTCATATTCCACTGCCTGAGCGTTTGCGTCCACGCGATTTATCGCAAATTATTGGTCAAGATCATCTTTTAGGTGAGCAAGCGCCGTTACGCCAAATGATTGATCAGGGGCATTTGCCTTCAATTATTTTCTGGGGGCCACCAGGGGTGGGGAAAACCACCATCGCTTTGCTGTTGGCGCAGGCGGTAGATCGTCCTTTTATCAGCCTTTCTGCCTTGAATACTGGGGTCAAAGAGCTGCGTGAAATTATTGCCGAAGGCGGCGATTTGCTCACACCAGTGGTGTTTATTGATGAAATTCATCGCTTTAATAAGTCGCAGCAAGATGCCTTATTAAATGCGGTGGAAAAGGGCAAAATCACCTTAATTGGTGCGACCACTGAAAATCCATCTTTTGAAGTCAATAGTGCGCTGCTTTCACGTTGTCAGGTCTATACCTTAAAGGCTTTAGATGCCGATTCGATTCAGACTTTGCTTACTCAAGCCATTCAGCAAGATCAATTCTTAAAAGACCGTTATATTCAGATTGAAGAATTTGATGCTCTGATTCAGTTTGCTGCAGGTGATGCACGCAAGGCTTTAAACCTACTGGACTTGGTGGCAAGCACCTTTGAACCCGAGGTGGAAAATATCATCACCAACGCGATTGTGGTCAAGGTTGCGCAACAAAACATTGCCCGTTATGACAAGTCAGGCGAGCAACATTATGATTTGGTATCGGCTTTTATTAAGTCAATTCGTGGCAGTGACCCCGATGCTGCATTGTATTGGATGGCGCGCATGCTCAAAGGCGGTGAAGACCCGAGCTTTATTGCGCGTCGCATGTTGATTGCTGCTTCGGAAGATATTGGCAATTCAAATCCGAATGCCTTGTTATTGGCAGGCGAGTGTTTCCGCTCGGTACAAGTGCTGGGTATGCCCGAAGCGCGGATTATTTTAGGACAATGTGCAGTATATTTGGCGACCAGTGCCAAAAGTAACAGTACTTATTTGGCAATTAATAAAGCCATGGATTTGGCTGAAAAAACCGCCAACTTACCTGTGCCACTGCATTTGCGTAATGCACCGACCAAACTGATGAAAGAACAAGGCTATGGCGTAGATTATTTGTATCCGCACAATTACCCAGAGCATTTTGTGCTACAGGACTATTTGCCGCCTGAACTGAAAGGCACAAAGTTGTATGAGTCGGCACGTAATAAACGTGAAGTGGAAGGTGAGCGTTTACAACAACGTCGTTGGCAGCAGACTCAATCCTAAGCGATTTGGTATAGCTGAAAAGATATTTGTAAAAGTATTGGCATAAAAAAAGCTCAAGAATCAACTTGAGCTTTTTTAGATTTGTTTGCAGCCTTGAGTGCTGCATTCAAAGGCTTAAAGCGGTTTGATGTTTACAGCATTCGGGCCTTTTTGACCTTGCGCAATGCTGAATTCAACTTGCTGACCTTCGTGTAAAGTCTTGAAGCCTGAGTGTGCGATTTCGCTGAAATGCGCAAACACATCTGGACCAGATTCTGGTTGAATAAAACCAAAACCTTTAGTTTCGTTAAACCACTTTACCGTGCCTTTCATTGTCGGATTTGACATAGGGAAATATCCTGCTGAATTTTAATATGTTGCAATCTAAAAAAGATTTGGAATAACTGGGAAAAAGATGCGACTTAAAATCTGAACAAACGAAGGATTACAAAATAAAACTACGGACTTAGACGATTAAAACGAACTTCATATTTTTCTAGTATGACAACAAGCATACACGGAATTGCAGAATACACAATTTAAATTCAGATAAATTTAAAAATAGGCAGACAGACTGGGCATTGTGGATGGGGCGATTTTTTCAAAGATTTGGTTTGTAAACCCTGTTTGGTCTACAGCAAAATACAAAAAACCGAGCAATGTTGCTCGGTTTTGGGAATTCAGCTTTTAAAATTGAAAAGCTTGAATTAGATATTGTCTAAGTCGATGCCTAAACGTGCAGCAACTTCTTCATAAGCTTCAACCACACCGCCTAAACCTTGACGGAAACGGTCTTTGTCGAGTTTCTTCTTGGTGTCTTTGTCCCATAAACGGCAACCGTCTGGAGAGAACTCATCACCCAACACAATACGGTCGTGGAATACACCAAACTCAAGTTTGAAGTCGACCAAAATCATGTTACCTGCATCAAACAATGCTTTTAATACATCGTTGACTTGGTAAGTTAATTCTTTCATTTTTGCCAATTGTTCAGCATTGGCCCAACCTAAAGCAATCGCTTGAGATTCGTTTACCATTGGGTCGCCAAGAGCGTCATCTTTAAAGAACAATTCAAATGTAGGTGGGGTCAGTTCTTTACCTTCTTCTACACCTAAACGACGGCAGAGTGAACCTGCAGCGTAGTTACGAATAACGCACTCTACAGGAATCATGTCTAACTTTTTCACCAATACTTCGTTTGGTGTAAGTAGTTTTTCAAAGTGAGTTTCGATACCCGCTTCAGCCAATTTTTCCATGATAAAGGCGTTAAAACGGTTGTTCACCTTACCTTTACGATCTAGTTGTTCGATTTTTTCGCCATTGAACGCAGAGGCATCATCACGAAAGACTAAAATCAGGTGGTCTGCACTGTCTGTGGTATAAACAGATTTTGCTTTACCAGTATAGAGCAAGGTTTGTTTTAACATGAGGGAACCTTTTTCAAAAAAAAATGCCTAGTACGGCTAGGCTGGCCAATTTTGGTAAATCTGGGCCAACAGATCTGCAGCTTTTTCTTGATCTGCAAAGCTGTTATCGGCATTGAATACAGCTAGGTTGTTGCTCGAACCGACAGAGGTCAATCTTAAGACATAAATCTGTTGATCGACCTTAATGGTTGCCTCGTAACGGTTCTTACTTTGACCAACAATGCTGTAATTCAGACTGCTGAGGGTGGCAAGTGTGTATTGCCAAATTGTAGCAGAATTTCCATCAATTTTGAGCAACGGATTTTGGTTTCCGTCAACTACGGGTTGAGGACGTCCAATTTGCGTACTGTCTTGAACTGTGTTGCTGCTGGCTTGCATGGCTTCAGGACGTGGCATCGCAAAACGGTTGCCACGTGCATTTTCAAGCTTAGGTGCATTTGCCGTTGCTAAAGGGTCAACGCTTGGTGCAGGATACAACGGTGTTGCAGGTCGAACCACAGAACCTTCTGGATATTGAAGTGGTGCTAAAGTAGCGGCGTCTTTATAGTCCAATGAACCATTATTGATGGCAAGAGAACTACAACCAGCCAAACTCAATACTGAAAGTGCGGCGATAAAACCAAAACGTAATTGCATCATACTAAGCTCTTTTATTGAATGACACCCGCAGCCTGAAGGGCTTCGCGTAACGGTGCACGATATTGTTCTGCAAGCGGAGTTAATGGCAGGCGAATTCCTGTACCAATTAATCCCATTTCATGAAGTGCCCATTTCACAGGAATTGGGTTCGATTCACAAAATAGAATATTGTGTAAATTTGCAATCGCACTGTTTTGTTGCTCTGCACCTGCAGCATCACCTGCGATTGCAGCCGCGCAAACTTGGCTCATGGCTTTTGGTGCAACATTGGCAGTTACAGAAATATTGCCTTTTGCACCGTGCAGCATCAATTGATATGCCGTAGCGTCATCGCCTGAATACACCACCATGTTTTTGCCTGTTAAGCCAGCCAATAATTGCTGACCACGTGGCACATCGCCCGTTGCATCTTTTACGCCCACAATATTTGGGATGTCTGCAAGACGGATGACCGTTTCATTTGACATATCTACACCAGTACGACCCGGTACATTATATAAAATGATAGGTAAATCAACTGCTTCTGCAATTGCTTTATAGTGCTGGTATAAACCTTCCTGAGTTGGCTTATTATAATAAGGCGTTACCAATAAGGCCGCACCTGCGCCCAATTGTTGTGCTTCTTTGGTCAGTTCGATGGCTTCATGCGTTGAGTTTGCACCAGTACCAGCAATGACAGGAATACGCTTATTTGCGACGCGAATAATTTCTGCGATCACTTTGGTGTGCTCTTCCATACTTAAGGTCGATGCTTCACCAGTTGTACCTACAGCAACAATACTGTTGGTACCTTGTTCTATGTGCCACTCAACGAGCTTCTCGAGACCTTTCCAATCTACGCTGCCATCTTCTAACATTGGGGTGACAATTGCGACAATTGAGCCTTGAATGGTCTGTGCTTGCTGAGTCATTTTTTAAAAAGATCCTATTTTTCCATCCACAGAGGTGTAGAAAAGGTAGATGTGGATGGTTGCAGTATTTTGATTTGGGTCAAAATTCAATCAAATTGATTAAATAATGCTTAGCCAAATTATGACTGATTCAGTGTGTCAGAACAATATGCTTTCGTCAAAGCAATCATAAACTTTGTTTAATTTAGTATTTTAGGATCAGCAGCTTGTTGTTCAAAATAAAAAAATAATAACCATCTCCTTTGTACCCAAATTTTCATTGGTATGGCGCAACCCTCATCAGCACTTTTTTAGCCTCAAGTTTGAAATACAACGCTGAATAGTGGATGTTTATACAAAAAAACGCTCAATTCAGACCTTATAGCTCTTATATCTGACTGTTTTAATCGGGATATTTTGATTGTTGATTCTTAAGAATAATAGCTTTTAAGTCTACCTATGTTGTCGCTGACTTCTTAAATGGTGAGAAATCTTGCGCTGAATTTACTGCTTTAAGCGGGAAAATAGCGTGTAATTTGCCAGATTTATTGTTTTTTTCGCTATGTTTTTTTCTACATGCTGCGCAACACGTTTGCGCTGATCTGAAAAAATTCACTTTGGTCTAACACTTATTGATAGCTATTGCTGCAGTTTAAAACTGCGCAAGATGCAGGCTTTCACATGGCTATCTAATTCTAGTAGAGGGACCCAATGGATAGATCAACACAACATAGCGATCAGCGGCATGCGGTTATTACCGTCGCGATCTGCTTTTTAATTGCAGTGATTGAAGGTCTGGATATTCAGGCAGCAGGTATTGCTGCGGCAGGTATCCGTGAGCATTTTGGTTTAGACAGCTCGCAGCTTGGGGTATTTTTTAGTGCGGGTATTTTAGGTTTATTGCCAGGTGCTTTGGTTGGCGGACGTTTTGCAGACCGTATTGGTCGTAAAAAAGTATTAATCTGGTCTACAGCAGTCTTTGCTTTATTTACCTTATGTACGGTGTGGGTGAATAGCTTTGAAAGCCTATTGGCGGTGCGCTTCTTGGCAGGTGCGGGTTTAGGGGCAGCCATGCCAATTTTAATTACTTTGGCATCTGAAGCTGTTTCGCCACAAAACCGTGGTCGTGCTGTGGGCTTGATGTATTGTGGTATGCCTGTGGGTGCAGCCATTTTATCTTTAATTGCCAGTACAGATTTTGGCTCAAACTGGAAAAACATTTTCTATTTGGGTGGTTTGCTGCCATTTATTGTCATTCCATTGATGATGTGGTTATTGCCAGAATCACGTGAATTCTTAAAAGCACAAGCGGCAGGTAAAGATGTCACAGCACAAAATGCTGCGCCAAAAGCATCTTTTAAAGATTTGTTTAATTCACAAAACTTATTGCGCACCTTATTTATTTGGGTGAGTTACTTCTTTACCTTGATGGTGGTTTACATCATGTTGAGCTGGTTACCATCTTTATTTATGGAATTAGGTTTCTCGCGTAAAGAAGGCAGTACTGCACAGTTCTATTTCATGGTGAGTGCGACAGTCGGTACTGTAATTTTGGGTATGCTGACCGACCGTTGGAAAAAAGCCTACGTGATTTTATTGATGTATGGTGGTATTTTGGCAGGTTTATTTGCTCTAAATGCAGCGGGTTCACTCATGCAAATGTATATGGCTTCAGCTTTGGTCGGTGCTTTTGTGATTGGCTGTCAGGGCGTGTTATATGCTTTTGGTAGTATTGTCTACCCAACCGAAGTACGTGGTACTGGGGTCGGTGTTGCCTCTGCTGTTGGTCGTGTAGGCGCAATGCTTGGCCCTGCTATTGCAGGTCAGTTGTTGGCAGCAGGCTTTGGTGCGGCTGGGGTTATTTCAGCAGCCATTCCATGTATTATTATTTCAGCCATTTTCATGTTGTTATTGGTACGTCGTATTCAAACTGTTTAAAAGGATGAGAACAGTTGAAAGACCAAATAGCCTGCACCTGCAGGCTATTTTTTTGTATGTTGATCGCTGATTTTTGAGAGAAAATGCTCGAATGAAGTGTGACAAGTACTGTCGCAAAGCTGCCTGTTCTACTGGGTGGCAATGACGCAAGCAGGGTATAATAAGTCCTAAAAAACAGTAAATATAAGAGTATCATTTGAAGCAGAAAAAATTGATTGCAGAATTTCAGTTGGATCAACAGCAGTTTTCGCTGTATCTGATTGAATATGAATTTATTTTAGAACTGAAACGCCATTTTCGAGCAACACGGACTTCTCCAAAACAAAACGCGTGGCTGGCATTTGCCGATCAAGCTACTTATGAAGATGTCAACGCAGGTATTGATGCCTTTCAGGTGATGCGTTTAACCCGACAGCATTTGGTCAATTATTTAACTCGGCATCCATTGCCTTATTTTTATTTTCATGCCGCGACTGCACGCAAAGCCAAAATCTATCCACGTTTTGTACGGCAATTATTGTTACAGCTACCGAACTATCAACATTGTGCCGAAAACGATTCTTTTTATTTTTATCAAAGCGATACAACTCAGACTTAAATTTCAGCTATGCTGAGGGTAGCGTTTAAGATGGGAAAGGAAACAGCATGCAGCAGCTGAATAATGCCTTGATTGTGGTTGATGTGCAAAATGGTTTTTGTCCAGGAGGTAATTTGGCGGTTGCAAATGCCGATCAAATTATTCCCTGCATTAATGCGTTGGGACGTGTGTTTCAGAACATTGTGATCACCCAAGACTGGCATCCTGCAACGCATGTGTCCTTTGCTGCCAACCATGCAGGCAAACAGGACTATGAGCAGATTCAGCTCAGTTATGGCGAGCAAGTGTTGTGGCCTGTGCATTGTGTGCAAGGCACAGCTGATGCTGAATTACACCCAGATCTAGATTTGCCTACAGCACAATTGATTATACGCAAAGGTTTTCACGAGCAAATAGACAGTTATTCTGCCTTTATGGAAGCAGACCGCAAAACCACCACAGGCTTGGCGGCCTATTTAAAAGCCCGTGAAATTGATACGGTTTATATTGTGGGCATTGCCACCGACTTTTGTGTGGCGTGGACGGCAATAGATGCCTGTGAGTTGGGTTTTAGCACCTATGTGATTGAAGATGCCACCAAAGCGATTGATTTAAATGGCTCTTTAGAACAAGCATGGCAACAGATGTTGGCACAAGGAGTACAGCGAGTACAAAGTCAGCACTTACTTGGCTAAAACTAGATAACGAACTGGCCGCGAAAGGGAAGGGCGAAATCTTCCTTTTTGCTATAAAAATAGATTAAATGTAAAATAAAATAAATAAAAATCAATTTTTTACATATACCCAATTTTGACGAAATGTTCTGCGATTGATTGTGGGTGTAACATGATTGTCATAATCTCTACCTACCATGCCTTGCACAGAGGCGAAATAAGCAGACTGTCTTAAAAACAGCATAGAGAAGATATGGAACACTTTCAGCATTCATCTGATACTTATTTTAATCGTGAACTCTCTTTAATTGAGTTTAACCGTCGGGTCTTGGCGCAAGCTTTAGACCCAGAGTTACCTATTTTAGAGCGACTCAATTTTTTAATTATTTTTTCACGTAATTTAGATGAGTTTTTTGAAATTCGCGTTGCAGGTTTAATGAAGCAACTCGATTTGAATGCCATTACCCGTACCCCAGATGCCATTCCGACTGAACAGGTCTTGGTAGAACTGTCTGATAAAGTGCATCAGGCGGTGAAGCAGCAATACGACACTTTAAATTATGCCATTTTGCCGCAGCTGCAAAGTTTAGGGATTCACTTTATTCAATACCATGACATTGTGGATAAACATAAAGCGTGGATTGCCGATTATTTTGCCCGTCAGGTACAGCCTGTTTTAACGCCAATTAGCCTAGACCCATCGCATCCATTTCCGCGTTTGGTCAATAAAAGTCTGAACTTTATTGTCAGTTTACAAGGCAAAGATGCTTTTGGACGTGAAATTGAAATGGCGATTGTGCCTGCGCCACGCTCTTTGCCACGTTTAATCAATTTGCCAAAAGAAGTGGCAGGTAGTGCGACTGAACATATTTTCTTGACTGCGATTATTCAGCAGCATATCAATGATCTGTTCCCAGGCATGAAAGCCACAGGTTGCTATGCGTTTCGAGTGACCCGCAATGCCGACCTGATTTTGGCCGAAGATGTCGATGATTTGGCAGTTGCCTTAAAAGATGAATTATCGTCACGTCGTTTTGGGCGTGCGGTACGTTTAGAAATTGAAGATGATTGCCCGCAAGATATTATTGATTATTTGCTCAGAGAGTTTGATTTAGATGAGCAGCAATTATATCGGATTAGCGGGCCGATTAACCTGTCGCGTCTGACCAGTAGTTTTGACCGACCTGAATTGAAATATCCACCTTTTGCACCTGTGATTCCAAAAATATTTCGGAAGCAAAAACCGATGTTTGAGATTCTGAAAAAGCAGGATGTGTTGCTACATCACCCATTTGACTCTTTTCAGCCGGTGATTAATTTACTCAAAGAAGCGGCGAAAGACCCAAATGTGTTGGCGATTAAGCAAACGCTGTATCGTAGTGGCCCAGATTCTGAAATTGTGCAGGTACTTGCAGAAGCCGCACGTAATGGCAAAGAAGTCACTGCCGTGATCGAGCTACGCGCACGTTTTGATGAAGAATCCAACATTATGGTCGCCAACGTCTTGCAAGAGGCAGGCGCAGTGGTGGTGTATGGCATTGTCGGCTATAAAACCCATGCCAAAATGATTTTGATTGTGCGTCGTGAGCAAGATCAGTTGGTGCGCTATGTGCATTTGGGTACAGGCAACTATCATGCGGGCAATGCACGTATGTACACCGACTATGGTTTGATGACCACACATCCTGATATTTGTGAAGATGTGCATCGGGTGTTTCAGGAACTCACAGGCATGGGCAGATCGGCAAAATTAAAAAACTTGCTGCATGCACCATTTACCTTGCACAGTGAATTGCTCAAACTGATTGAACAAGAAATCGGGTTTGCACAAGCAGGCAAAGCTGCCCGAATTATCATTAAAGTCAATGCATTGACTGAGCCTGAGTTAATTACGGCTTTGTACCGTGCTTCGCAGGCAGGGGTACAGGTCGATTTAATTATCCGCTCGATTTGTTGTTTGATTCCAAAAGTGAAAGGTATGTCTGAGCGTATTCATGTCCGTTCGATTGTGGGACGCTTTTTGGAACATACCCGCGTGTATTATTTTGAGCATGGTGGTGCAAAAAAATTGTACTGCGCCAGCGCAGACTGGATGGGGCGCAACTTATTTTCACGGGTGGAAACTTGCTTCCCTATTTTGGATGAGAAAATTAAACAGCGTATTGTAGAAGATGGCTTGCTGAGTTATTTGCATGACAATCAAAATGCGTGGGAGCTACAAGCCAATGGCGAATGGCAGAAAGCTGCTGTGGTGGGGCAGGCTGCTGTACACAATGCGCAAATGTATTTGGTCGAGCAGAAGCAGTTGAATGTGTAAATTGGGCTGCAGTAAATGGATGTGATCTAGCATCTGTGAGTATAAAAAACCTGAGTATGTGTGCATACTCAGGTTTTTATGCTTTTAAGGCATCTCATGGATTATTTTAAGAAGCTCTTGAATGTTTGCCTTTTAGAATTTCAGTTCGCAGGCTTTGCGCCAACTCAGCCGATTGGCTGTCCATGCCATTAACCATAAAGGCATGGCGCATCAGCACATTGGTCGGATTTGGCATACTCACCAATTCATAATGCGTAGACAGTTCATCTAGTAATTCATTCGGTAAATGCACTGCATTTTCACGAGCAGATAATTGATGCACCAAACGCTCTGCTGCCTGCACTGCAGATAACTGCATGGCTTCGACTGCGGTTGATAAACCACTGCGAGTTTGCAACACAAAACGCTTTTCTTCACGATAACGCTTATACAGCACTTCAGACAATAACTGGAACACCGTGCCAATCATGGCCATACAGGCTGCTGCATTTGGTGTATTGGCTGCAATACTGAGTGTTGCGCCATCTTCATGGAATGGTTGTACTGTTTGAATGTCGGAACGGTTTAACTTGTAGTGTTGTACGCACAGTTCAATGCTTTTGTTCAGGAAAATCTGACATAAGCTAAAATAAGGCACAGACACACTTTGCGTGACCGTGTCTAATAATTGTTTCGGGTCATAAAACTGAATATTCAGCGCAATGTTGTTTTGCTCTTGGCTTTGCTCAATGGCTTTGTTTGCTTTAGGCGACATCACAGGTTTAGGCTGTTGCTGTGCCTGCGCAAGTGCCAAAGCCGTTTGATGTTTTTCTTGTTCAAGGGCTTGCGTCAATAATTGTAATTCGTGTTTAAGGCGAGATTCATTATTAATGCGTGCTAAATATTCACTACGACTTGGACGGGCAATCGCGCGATAAGCCAACCATAACAAGCCATGAACCAATAATGATAAAAGTGTCGCTAACCATTGGGTACGCAGAATTTCACCAATACTTGGCTGAATTAAGGTAATTTCAATGCTGCCGACTTTCTTTTCATTGATGATTGCATCGCGGACAAAGACTTCACCTTCACGGGTACGTGACTGTCCACCTGTCGCCAAGACCTGATTTTGCGCATCTAAAATACGAATAGAAGCAATGCTTGGATTGGTGGCATAACGATTCACCAATAATGCCAGTGATACTGTATTGGCAGGTTCCAGCTCAGAAAGGCTGTCTGTGACCAGTTGGCTGGTCATTAACTGCCCCTGATTGGCGCGGTTTTCATTTAATTGGTGTGTTGTTGCAAGCACCAATAAAAAGGTGTGAAAAGCAAAACTTACAATCAATAGGCTAGCAAATAGCCCTTGTCTAGGCGCATTCAAGGTAAAACTTCCAAGGCATTTATATTCAATTTAGATTATGATTCTCACAATAGTTGTAGCTCAGACCCGAGTCAATTCATGCGAGAAATCATTCTTATATCATTTTTAGGACCTGACCAACCTAATCAGTTTACTCGATTAATGCAGGTATTGTCCGCTCATTCCTTACAAATCTTAGATGTTGGCCAAGCTGTTATTCATAATCAACTGACTTTAGGTATTGTTGTTGCATCAGAAGACCAGACTGCAACTGCTTTAGCCATGAAGGAGATTCTGATTTTAGCACATGATATTGGCTTAACTGTGCGTTTTAAACCAATCTCTGCAACTGAATATGAGCAATGGGTCAAAGAAGGCGGTCGTACCCGTTATATCGTGACTGCACTGGCACCAGAGCTGAATGCCTCACATTTACAGGCGGTCACGCATATTGTATCTAGCCAAGGTTTTAACATTGAAACTGTAACCCGTTTGTCGGGTCGCCCACAGCTTAATGTAGCCGAAGATGAACCTAAACGTGCTTGCATTCAGTTTGGATTAAGTGGACAAATGCTAGATGCAGTTGCCATGCGTGCTGCGTGTTTAAGCCTGTCGAATGAACTGAGTGTGGATGTCGCGGTACAAGAAGACAATGCCTACCGTCGTAACCGCCGTTTGGTGTGTTTTGACATGGACTCAACGCTCATTGAACAAGAAGTGATTGATGAGTTGGCGATTGAGGCAGGTGTGGGCGATCAGGTGGCGGACATTACCGAACGTGCCATGCAGGGTGAACTGGATTTTCAGCAAAGTTTCCGCGCGCGCGTAGCATTGCTCAAAGGTTTAGATGCTGCTGTGTTGCCTAAAATTGCCGAACGTCTGACCGTGACCGAAGGTGCTGAACGCCTGATTTCAACCCTGAAATCTTTGGGTTATCGCACCGCTATTTTGTCGGGCGGTTTCCAATATTTCGCAGAATATCTGCAGGAAAAATTGGGGATTGATGAAGTGCATGCCAACATTCTAGATGTGGAAAATGGCATGGTTACAGGCGAAGTAAAAGGTCACATTGTGGATGGTGCGCGTAAGGCATTATTGCTACGTGAACTGGCAGACAAAATGGGGATTTCTTTGGAACAAGCCATTGCGGTGGGTGATGGTGCGAACGACTTACCAATGCTTTCTATTGCAGGTTTAGGTGTGGCGTTCCGTGCTAAACCGTTGGTACGTCAAAACGCCAATCAAGCCATTTCAAGCGTGGGCTTAGATGGTGTGCTGTACTTATTGGGCGTGCATGACAAAGACTTGAACCGTGCCTAATATGACAATTCAATGAAAAAAACGCAGCAGTCATGCTGCGTTTTTTGTTTGTATAATCAGCAGATAACGATGAACGGTAAACAAAAACTGTCGATAAAAACCGCAACAGCATTGAATGAAAAAAATATTTTTTAAGGCAAAAAAATAAGGTGTTTTTTTGTAATGACACGCGAATAAAGAGCTAGCTTAGCTTCCCGAAAACTACAAAATTTAAAAAATGTAATGACAATATAATATTGCGACAAGGTGTGTCGCTTTATAAAAATACAAGTCTTTTTTTATCTAGAAAACGCAGCATAATGCAGACATAGAATTTAAATCGACATCCATTATTTATTTAAACGGTATTTGAAGTCGCAGACCAATTCAAAAAGAGGCTGCATCTTTAGACGGAGGTTTTTATGCTAACAGCGAATTTAGCGACCATTGTAGGCTTAAGCCTCGTCGCAGCTGCGTTGATTGCTGTTTTCTTTTCGCCTTATCGTCGCTGGTTAAACTTTATGTTGGCAGGTATGGTGTTTTGGGGTTTATTGGAAGTGGTGCGCTACAGTGTGCAAAGCGTATTTGAACTGCCAATTACCTACAGTTACTTGTCGGCAATTTTCTTGGCGATGACTTTGGTGACTTTATTATTATTACGAGAAGACCGTCGGGCAGAGCGTGCTTTGGCAAAACGTCGCTATATCGAACATACCCCAGTCTATGAAGACGATCAGCAGCAGTGCTCAAGCCGCTAAATCGTACAGACTAAATTCAAAAACTTTAAAAAGATGCAACTGGTTTGCATCTTTTTTGCTTTATCTGTACGGCAGTTTGCGCCATCCAAACAGCGACAAAATTTTAACACCCTCCTAAAGATTGTTATACAAAGCCTTGCAGCAAAAAGCGGGAGTTGTGATAGGATGAGTCTGTTCATTATCCAACAATTACAATAGGCTTTACTGTCATGAAACTTTCTGCAATTCCTGTGGTCAAACTTCCTTTGGTTGATGTCAGCACCGATCCACTTGACCTTCTCGTGGCAGGTTTGGCATTGCGTATGAAACAACTGGCACGTACCAGTCCAAAATTTATTGAGTTGGTGCATGAACGCCAGTTCCGTATTCAAATTGGCACAGACTTGGGTATGGCGCGTCAAATTATTGTCAACAATGGACATATTGACACTGTGGCAGGCGATGCAGAAAAAGCCGATTTTATTTTGCAGTTTGCAGACAGCGAGCAAGGCGTAAAAACCTTAATGAAAGGTGATCCAACTGCATTTATGACAGGCATGCAAAATGGCAGCATTAAAATGGAAGGTGATTTTGGCTTATTGGTGTGGTTTAACCAAGCAGCGAAATTGATTCCACCTAAATTACCAAAACCTGTAAAAGAAAAAATTAAAATGGCACGCCAGTTTATTAAACAAAAAACGGGTAAATAAGCTGCTCAGACCCAAACAAAAACCTCTGATCAATTTCTGACAGAGGTTTTTTTATATGTGATTTACTCGACTTCCAAACAAAAAGTCACAGGCCCGTCATTTACCAAATGCACTTTCATATCGGCAGAGAAAATACCTGTTTCCACCCTGTCAAACTGACTTTTGGCATAGTCCACCAATTGTTCATACAGCGCTTTGGCATCGTTTGGGGGCATCGCAGGGCCAAAATCAGGACGTAAACCTTTTTGAGTCTGTGCCATGAGGGTAAATTGTGAAACCAATAACACACTGCCATTGGCCTGACTGACATTCCAACCCATTTTGCCTTGTTCATCATCAAAAAAACGATATTTTAAAATTTTATCAATCAGCTTTTTGCCTTTCTCAAAATTATCGTCTTTGCCTAAGCCCAAAAATACCAAAATACCCTGTTGAATCTCGCCAGTGATTTCACCATCGACCACGACTTTGGCTTCAAGAACTCGTTGTAATAATGCGCGCATGGGGGACTAATTTTCTCAGTGTGGGGGATGGCTGCAGATTGTAGCAAACTTAGGCACTTTGGCGTGCATTAACATCAATCACGAAAGCATCAGAACGGTAGCTGCCCGCAGAGAGGTAAAATATCTTGGGAAGGCTACACTTCAGCAAAGTTGTAACAAGATTGTCGATAAAAGCCCTTTTTTGCTGAATAAAGTATGCTTTAATGCAAGAAGTACCGCGAAATGATGATCCCTATGACCCCCATTATTCAATCTCTGCTCGATACTGATTTATATAAATTCACCATGTTACAGGTGGTGCTGCATAAATTTCCGCAAACGCACAGTGTGTATCAATTCCGCTGCCGTAATCTTGAAGATACCGCGTATCCACTGAGCGATATTTTAGCTGAGTTGAATGCGCAGCTTGATCATTTGTGTCAGTTGAAATTTAAAGAAGATGAATTGCAGTATTTGCGTAATTTACGCTTTATTAAAAGTGACTTTGTCGATTATTTAGAATTATTTCAGCTCAAGCGTCGTTTTATTCACGCCAGTATTGATGCGCAAGGTCGTTTGGATATTCGGGTAGAAGGCCCGATGGTACAGGCCATGATGTTCGAGATTTTTGTCCTGGCAATTGTCAATGAACTGTATTTTCAGCGCATCCGTAATGATGAGGTTTGGGCAGAAGGTGAGCGCCGTTTACAGCAAAAAATTGCCCTGATTCAAAGTTACCAACAGCAGCAACTGCCTGAAGATCCACCATTTTTGGTTTCAGATTTTGGTACGCGCCGCCGTTATAGTTTTGCATGGCAAAAGCACGTGATTGCGGCTTTTCATCAAGCTGTACCTGAAGTGTTTCGTGGTACTAGTAATGTACTGTTGGCTAAAGAATTAGGCATTACCCCAATTGGGACAATGGCACATGAGTTTTTACAGGCATTTCAGGCGCTAGATGTACGTTTACGTGACTTCCAAAAAGCCGCACTAGAAACTTGGGTGCAAGAATATCGGGGTGATTTAGGCATTGCCTTGACTGATGTGGTCGGGATGGATGCTTTCCTGCGTGACTTTGATTTGTATTTTGCCAAGTTATTTGATGGCTTGCGACATGACAGTGGCGACCCGTATGTGTGGGGCGATAAAGCTTATGCACATTATAAAAAGCTAAAAATTGACAGTAAAACTAAAATGCTGACCTTCAGTGATGGCTTAAATGTCGAAAAAGCATGGGCCTTGCATCAGTATTTTAAAGACCGTTTTCAGGTTAGTTTTGGGATTGGTACCAACTTAACCAATGATATGGGGCAAACTGCGCTAAATATTGTGTTGAAATTGGTGGAATGTAATGGTCAGTCGGTGGCGAAATTGTCCGATAGTCCGGGTAAAACCATGACCGATAATGACACCTTCTTGGCATATTTACGCCAAGTTTTTGAAATACAAACGCCTGTTTAAAACCTGAGCACATTGAAAAAACCGAAGAAAATCTTCGGTTTTTTTCTAGATTAAAGCATGTGATTGTTAAAATTCTGCGAAAGTTATGAAAAAAACAGCATGCTATCAAAAATGACCTATACTAAGTTAAAGTTGATTGCCAAACAGACTGAACCGCATAAAAATGAGCACTTCTCCATTCAATTTTGGACTGCTGATTGAAGCAGAAGATTTAGTTCCCTTTTTAGGGCATGAAAAATTGCGCATTGTCGATTTGAGCCGCAATTCGGTGTACGAGCAATTGCATCTTCCGCATGCTTTACAGGTCAAACCGAGCATGTTGCTACGTCAGGATGAAGATACATCGGGTTTATTGCCTGAACCCGAGGCTTTACAAGACTTGATTCAGTATTTGAGTATTTCCCCTGAGCATCATGTGGTCGCCTATGACGATGAAGGTGGAGCATGGGCAGGGCGTCTGATTTGGAATTTACACTGTTTAGGCTTTGAAAATACCAGTTTACTAAATGGTGGGATTCACGCATGGTTGGCAGCAGGTTTTCCAACTACTTCTGAGGTTGAACCGCTAACACCCGTCAGCATGCTTGTTCCTGTTGCCGAGCAAAATCAGTATCGAATTCAATATGATGAGCTATTAGAAAAGTGCCAAAACCAGTCGGTGCAACTTTGGGATTGCCGCACCATAGATGAATATACAGGGCTGCGTTTGGCTGCACGACGCGGCGGTCACATTCCTGGGGCATTGCATTTTGAATGGAGTACTGCCCTTAATCGTGAAAATCATTTAAAATTGCATCCCTTAGAACGCACACGACAGCGTCTGGAACAACTCGGATTCAATTTAAACGAACCTGTAGTGGTGTATTGTCAGTCACATCACCGTTCAGGTTTGGCCTACATTTTAGGGCGTTTATTGGGTTGGAAAATTCAGGCCTATGATGGTGCGTGGAGTGAATGGGGCAACCGCCCTGACAGTCCTGTTATTACTGGAGAGTTGCCGTCTTGAGCCTCACATCACGTTTAAAAAAACAAATTTTCATTCAGGCACAACGCGTTGTGCCACAACATCAATTATCACGTGTTGTGGGTAAACTTGCAGCCAGTGAGCATCCTGTGCTCAAAAATGCGGTGATCACTGCATTCAAGGCGCAATACGGCATTGATATGTCTTTGGCAGAACAAAGCAATGCCTTGAAATATAAATCTTTTAATGAATTTTTTACCCGTTCTTTAAAGCAGGGTGTGCGGGAAATTGACAGCAATCCGAACAGCATTGTATCGCCTGCAGATGGGGCGATTTCACAGTTGGGTAAAATTGAAGATGGGGCAATTTTTCAGGCCAAAGGTCAGCAATTTACTGTTGAAAACTTAATTGCCGACCCGCAATTGGCTGAACCATTTAAAAATGGTCAATTTGCAACCGTGTATTTATCTCCGCGCGATTATCACCGTGTACACATGCCTTTTGCAGGCACACTCACCGAAACTTTATATGTGCCAGGTGAGTTGTTTTCTGTCAATCAAACCACAGCCGAAAATATTCCGGGTTTATTTGCCCGCAATGAGCGCATGGTGTGTTTGTTTGATACCGAATTGGGTCGTATGGCGGTTGTTTTGGTGGGTGCCATGATTGTGGCGGGCATTGAAACCGTGGCGACAGGCAAAGTGAAACCATCAGGGCGTTTGGAGCTGAATCAGCACCAATTATTCCTTGAAAAAGGTGCAGAATTAGGACGTTTTTATTTGGGTTCAACCGCGATTGTTTTGTTTGAAGAAAATAAAATGCAGTGGGATGCTGAATTCAAAGCCAATTCTGTAGTGGAAATGGGGAAAGCCCTGGGACATATCGTTTCTGCTGAATAAAATATGTGAATAAAGAAATAAAAAACGCCAAAGTAATTTGGCGTTTTTTTGTTTTTTAAATCTGTAATTTATTGTCTATTTTAGCTCAACCAGCGCTTAAGTTTCGTAATACAAACGCTCTTTTGGGAACACGACTTTAAATATAGAGCCTTGATTTTCTTTAGATTCGACTTCTAAGTGTGCATTATGCTGCATCAAAACGTGCTTCACAATTGCTAAACCTAAACCAGTACCGCCTGTTTGTCGGCTACGTGCGCTGTCTACACGATAAAAGCGTTCGGTTAAGCGTGGTAAGTGTTTCGGATCAATCCCGATGCCTGTATCTTCCACAGTAAAATAACCTTGATTGCCATCATCATGCCAGCCAATGGTAATCGTCCCACCTTTCGGGGTATATTTAATCGCATTGGTGATCAGGTTGCTAAAGGCACTGGCCAATTCTACATCTGAACCAATCAGATCATAATGACTGTCAATATTTAAGTTGAGCGTATGTCCATAATCGACGTTATAGGCATGTGCATCGTCAAATAATTGATTCATTAAACTTGGCATTTCAATAATTTGATTTTTGGCGATGTTTTTTTCATTTTCCAGACGCGACAGCAGCAGCAGGTCATTTACCAAAGCGTTCATGCGTCTGGTTTGTGACTGCATTTGCTCAAAAGCACGTTTCCAACGCGGGTTAATATCTTCCTGATCGGTAAAGGTTTCGATATAACCACTCAGCACCGTTAGCGGAGTGCGTAATTCGTGTGAAATATTATCGACAAAGTCTTTACGCATTTGTTCTAGGTTATGCATACGCGTCATGTCGTAAGCAAATAACAAACGGCTATCGCCACCAAACTGAGTCATTTTGACTTGCACATATTGCCCTTCATGCACGCTAGATTTCATTTTTAAACCGTCAGGTGCTTGATCAATATGATTAAAATATTCAATAAAACTAGGTTGGCGCAAAATAGTGAGGATGTTGCGTCCACGGTCTAAAGGCTGAATACCCAATAGCTTTTCAGCAGCAGGGTTCCACCATTCAATTTGATGATTTTCATCAATCAGCATCACGGCTTCATCCAACGCCACCAATGAAGACTGGGCGCGATCAATCAACCCGACCATTTCGGCCTGAACGATACGTTCCTGACGTTGTGAGCGATAAACATTGAACAGTAATGCACCCCAAATACCATGCAGATTTGGCGGCACATCATAAGGACGATTGGAAATCCAATCATTAACTAAATAGAGGGAGCGCATTTGCTGAAGAAAAAACAGCAAAAAGGCGAGGCTAATACAAATCCAAAAATACCCAATCCCAAAACCAATCAAGCTTGCAATAATTAGGAAAAAGGCCAATAAACGAAAATCTTGTTTGGCAAAAGTCCATAAACTGCTGTAACGAACTTGTTTGAGGTCACGGGCGAGTTCAGGGACTGGGTAAGGTTCGTACATAAAATAATTTTAGCCTAAAGCAACATCCGCACGTGTCGAGAAGCGATAGCCTGTACCACGTACCGTTTGTACAAAACGGTCTACGCCATACGGTTCTAAAACTTTACGTAAACGACGAATATGCACATCAATAGTTCGGTCTTCAATATATACATTGCCGCCCCAGACTTGGTCAAGCAATTGCGCTCGGGTGTAAGCGCGCTCTGGGTGCGTCATAAAGAACGCCAATAGACGATATTCGGTTGGGCCCATTTCTAAAATATTGTCACCAAAACTGACGCGCTGGCTAACAGGGTCTAGAATTAAACCATTGGCATCAATGGTTTTTTCACCGCTTAGAGCATTGGCACGACGCAATACCGCTTTAATACGCGACACCAGTTCACGGGTCGAGAAAGGCTTGGTCATGTAGTCATCTGCGCCTGCATCTAGACCTTGAACCTTGTGGTCTTCTTCGCCACGTGCAGTCAGCATAATCACTGGAATTTCTGCAAGGTTATCGTCACGTTTTAGGCGACGGCACAAGTCTACACCGCTGACACCGCCTGGCATCATCCAATCAAGCAAGATAAGCGCTGGACGTTGATCGACAATCATTTGATGCGCTTGTTTTGCATCTTCTGCTTGTAAGCACTGAAAGCCTGCCATATCTAAAGAGGTATGGATCATTTCCCGAATTGGGAGTTCGTCATCGACGATTAAAATGTAGTCATCTTTCACAACGCAATATCCTATAGATGTTAACGGTGGACCGTTTTATTTATGACAGGCTTATTACAAAGATTAATTATGACAGTATCATTGCAGAAAGGGGTAAACAGGCTATTTTTGCAATAATTTGTGACAAACTAGTGTCGATTTGATGAAATATCTACAGATATTCAGTCAAAGTAAAATAATGAAATTAAAAAATATTATGAATATTTTTCAGTTTTATGACAGGTTGCTGGAATCTTTATCAAGCACTTGCTCTTTGTCTGAAAAGGTTTGAAGCAGTGATAAAAATACAATACGGCAAGACGATAAAACATCTTCCATCGATTGTTTGAAATCACTCATGACCCAGCGAATGGCAATTTGGGTGACATACCCATTTAAGCCTGTGGCAACCAATGAAATTTCACGGTTAGGGCGGTCTAAATGCGGCATCATCAACATCACAAAGGCCTGAATCATACGGTCAAAACGTGACATGGTTTCGTGAATGGTGGCCTGATTATGCAGTTCCTGAACCAACATGGCATCTATATAAATAATACGTGCCATTTGTGGGTTGTTTTTTAGGGTGGTCAGCAAGGCGGTCAGGCCTGCATCAATCATTTTTTTCGGGTCGGTGGATGCTTGCATAATGGCTTGCATGACATTTTGCTGCAATTCATCAATCAGTTTTAAAAAAATAGTCTGAAATAGTTCTTCGCTTTTTTTAAAAGATTCGTAAAAGTAACGCTCGGTTAGTTTGGCTTCGGTACAAATATCTTTGACAGTCACGGCAAAAAAACCATGCGTACCATAGGCCTGAATACCTGCTTCAATCAGTTTTTCCCGACGTGCCTGTTTGCGTTCAGTTAAAGACAAACCTTTAAACTGACGTTCTTTTTGTTGTTTTTGGGGCTGTTGTTGTGTGTCTGCGTGGATGGGCAGTTGTTCTGTCATCTTCACTTGAGCCAAATAAATTCGTTAATGGGTTTTATATTAACAATAATTATCTGTTAAACCTATGTTTTCATATTTGTTTGCGATATTCGTTTTGACTTATATTGACAATAGTTATTGTCAAAATTATATTGAAAGCAATATAACTGCACAGCCCTACAGAAAAACAAGCAGGTCTGAACTGTGCAGGCAACACACTCAAGGAAACCACATGAAAAATTTTAAAAATAAAGTTGCCGCAATTACAGGTGCAGGCTCGGGGATTGGACAGCAACTGGCAGTGCTTTTGGCACAGCAAGGCTGTCATTTATCGCTTAGTGATGTGAATGAACAAGGTTTGGCGCAAACAGTGGATTTGCTCAAAGACAGTAATGTGCGCGTGACCATTAAAAAGGTGGATGTTTCTAAATTAGAACAAATGCGCGAATGGGCAGCTGAAACTGTGCGAGACCACGGCTCGGTCAATATGATTTTTAATAATGCAGGCGTGGCGTTGGGTTCTACCGTAGAAGGTGCAAGTTACGAAGAGTTGGAGTGGATTGTGGGGATTAACTTTTGGGGTGTGGTCTATGGCACCAAAGAATTTTTGCCTTTAATCAAACAAACGGGAGATGGTCATATCATTAACATTTCCAGTTTATTTGGTTTAACTGCACAGCCAACGCAGTCGGCTTATAACGCAACCAAATTTGCGGTGCGCGGTTTTACCGAGTCTTTGCGTCAGGAATTGGATTTGGAAAATTGTGGTGTGAGTGCGTTGAGCGTGCATCCAGGCGGGATTCGTACCAATATTGCCAACAATGCTAAAATGAACGACAGCATGCGCACTTTGGGCATGAATCCTGAAAAATCGGCACGTGCTTTTAATAAATTATTGCGTTGCCCGCCTGAAGAAGCGGCGCGCCAAATTTTAGAAGCGGTACAAAAAGACAAGCGCCGTTTATTGATTGGTAATGATGCCAAAACTTTGGATTTAATCCAGCGTATTGTTCCAACGGGTTATCAGAAAGTTACCGCATGGGCGACTAAGTTGGGCAAGAAACGCGGTTAATCTAACTTACAAATATAACAGACCATTCAGACCAAAACCTGAATGGTTTTTTTCTTCCAGACAAATTGATAATACGCACCTTGACCGATGCACAGACTCACAAATGCCAAGGCATAGGCATACCAAATTCCTTGCAAACCCCACCACTGACTGAAGAAATAAGCACACGGTACTTCAATTAAAACAATCGCTAAAATATTGATGATCATTGGAACATTGACCGTGCCACTGGCGCGCATAATGGAGGCAAAAATTGCACTGGCACCAAAAAATAAAATGGCCCATAACACAATAAATAAGAGCTGCTGACCCAGTACCACCACCGCAGGATCGGTAATAAACAACGCCATCAGATATTTAGAAAATAAATAACCCAAGGTGACTAAAATACCTGTAATCAGCAAATTCATGCCTAAGGCTGTACGGGTCACTTTAGCCAGTAATTCGGCTTTGCCTGCACCAATGGCTTGTGCAGCAAAAATTGAAGCGGCAATTGCAATAGATAGCGCAGGAAATTGAATATAGTTCAACACCTGATTAACTGCGCCATAGGCGGCAGTGGCCTCAGCACCATGCCGATTGACCAAACCGACAATCACCAAACCTGCCATAGAGGTAGTGACCATTTGTAAGCCTGTGGGAATCCCTAAGCGTAAAATCACCTTGCTTAAATTGGGTTGATGCCGAATTTGACGTAGTAGATGCACATCCATTTTTAAGGGATGATTCTTTTTATTCAGGTAAATCACCAAGAAAATTAAAACAGCCAGATAACCTAAAATGGTGGCAATGGCCGGTGCAATAATGCCCAAACGTGGAAAGCCAAAATAGCCTGCAATCAGTACAGGTGTAATCACGACGCCCATGAGACTGGTCAAACTCAATGCAATCAATGGCGTTAGACTGTCGCCCACACCACGTAAAATAGAGGTATAGATAATATAAACAAATAGCAGCGGACTGCCTGCCAGCATCCATTGCACATAAGGTACTGAAAGATGCATCACTTTCGGGTCAGTGCCCAGTAATAGTAGAATTTGCTTGGCAAAAATTACGCCCAAGCAGGCAATAATACTGCCCCCAATTAGGGTCATAAATAAAGTTGAACCCACAATACAGCGTACTTTTTCGACATTTTGTGCGCCCCATGCTTGTCCGACTAGCACGGTAGACCCTGCTGAGAGTCCAATCACAAAGGCCATCAGGCAAAAAATAATCGGAAAAAATACCGACACTGCAGCAATTGCATCGACCCCGAGCATTTGTCCCACAAACACAGTATTAATGGTGCCTGAGAGATTTTGCAAAATATTGGTGGCAATCAACGGCAATAGAAACACCAAAAAGGTTTTCCAAAGCTGAGGGTGATCGACCAATGCCTGAGGTCTTGCCATGCCAAATCCTGCGTTTGAACTGCGGTTGTTTTATTCACCCTAGCATGATTCACTCCTAAAAAGCCTTAGCTTTTCAGTAACTCAGCGATGCTACTCCTGACTTAAACTGCCGATAAAATTTCCGCTGCACGTAACAGCGTCTCGGTTTTTTTGGCAAAGCAGAAACGAATTAAACGTAAGTCATCAGGCGGGCTTTGATAAAATGCAGACACGGGAATACCGACAATGCCATGTTGCTCGGCAAGGAAATGGCACATGTCTACGGCATTTAAATCAGGACGGATATTGCTGTAATCCAAATTTTGAAAATACGTGCCCTGTGCAGGACTCAACTGAAAACGTGACTGGGCAATACCATGATTAAATAAATCACGTTTGGCCTGATAAAAGCCTGCCAGCTCTGCAATATGTTCAGGATGCTGCTGCATATAGTTAGCCAGTGCCACTTGCACAGGCGTCACCCCACAGAAATTCACAAACTGATAGGCTTGGCGGAAGAGTTGCATTAAAGCAGGTGCGGCTGCACAGTAGCCTGTTTTCCAACCTGTGACATGAAAGGTTTTACCAAAAGAACCGACAACGAAACTACGCTCTCTGAGTTCAGGAAAAGACAGTGCAGAACGGTGTTGTTGATCATCAAAGACCAAATGTTCATAGACTTCATCGGACAGTACCACAATGTTATGTGCCTGAATCAGGTGAATTAACTGTTGCCACTCTTGTTCTGACCATACCGTGCCTGTGGGGTTGTGCGGTGTGTTGATAATGATCATGCGGGTTTTGGCATGAATCGCATCTTTAACCCTATTCCAGTCCACCTGAAAATGCGGAGCTTGCAATGGAATGTGCACAGCTTTTGCACCCAGCAGCTTTGCACATGGGGCATAGCTGTCATAACTCGGGTCAAAAATAATGACTTCATCGCCTGCTTGCAGCACGGTTTGCATAATGCTAAAAATGGCAAGGGTTGCCCCTGGGGTGATGGTAATTTCACTGACAGGGTCAAGCTGTAATTGATCGCGCTGCAAAAACTGCTGCGCCAGTTGTTCACGCAGTGGTAAGTAGCCATCACCTGAAGGATATTGATTGAAACCTGCATGTGTGGCGTGGCTTAATGCGTCTAGTAGTGCTGCAGGTGCAGGAAAATCTGGAAAACCCTGCGATAAATTTAAGGCATTGAGTTGTTGAGCCAAAGCCGACATACGGCTAAAAATACTGAGACCTTGAGCAGGGAGTTTTGCGTGAATATTGAGCATAGAGAGGTTCTGGTGGTGGCAGCAGTTTGCTTTACATCGTAGCTTTTTCAGGGTTGAATGCAAATGGGGTAAAGGGTGATGATGTGGCTTGAATAGATCGTTCGAGGCGTTATTTTTGATTGAACACCTCAAGATCGACTTATCAAAAAAATTTCATCTCAAATCAACTCCACCAATGCCCGAATAATCCCCAATCCCAGACCAATAAATGCACCTACCACTACACCATTGACCCGAATCATGTGTAAATCACCACCGACTTCGTTTTCAATTTTGCCAATCATTTCGCGCGAGTCCCATTCATGAATGCGCTCACTAATAAAGCGAATCACTTTTTCACTATATTGATCTGACAAGTTCACCGCAATCGTACTCATTTTTTCATTCAGTAATTGACGTACTGCGGTATTGGCAATGATATTTTCACCGACTTGCTGAATGGCAATACGCAGGTTTTGCGCAATTCCCGAATCAGATTTTTGTAAATCTTCCTTAATCGCATTGCAGAGAATCACCACTGCACCACTAATAAAATTCAAGACTTGCGGACTGTCTAATAGGGCATTTTTAGTGTCATTTAGACGTAGACTGGCACTGCTGTTGTTATCTGCCAGTTGTAACATCAGTTGTTGCCCAGCATCTTCAATTTTTTGTCGCCAAGGGTGTTCAGGGTCTGCCAACATAGATTCGACCCGTTGCAGTAAAGAATCTATGGTGCGTTGCTGCACATCAATTCCAATCCAGCTCGCACCTTTGGCCAGTTTCCACACGCCAAGCTCTTTAAACAATTGACGGGTCAATTCACGGCTTTTTTCAGGATGTTTCAGCATCCAGTCATGGGCAAGGTCTAAACCGCGTTGCAGCACATCCTGATGAAAGTCATTTTCCAAAACCGCACGCAGCATTTCACTGGCCAAGTGGTTGACCTGCGTGTTGCGAACCCATTGCACACTGTTACTTTGAATAAAGCGCCCAATTTGTTCTTGCCCGACAAATTCAAAAATTTTCGGTACAGTCTGCTGAATGACTTGGGTCACTTGCGCATTATTTTGTGGATTCGCCAACCATTTGCCCACGGATAAAGATAAGTCAGTGCTGTGCAGGCTTTTTTGTACCACTTGGGGCGATAAAAAGTTTTCCTGTACGAAACGCCCCATCGACTCGGCAATACGGTCTTTGTTGCGTGGAATAATTTCGGTGTGATCACGTAAGAATTTAGGAATTGGCATTTTGCCAAAAGGATTGCGAAACAGCACCGTAATCGCATACCAGTCTGCCAGACCACCGACCACGCCTGCTTCGGCAGACAGCATTAGTATGTGAATCAACCACGTATATTCAGGCAGTAATTTTGCGGTTAGCATTAATGCTAGCCATGCCACCACGGCAATCACTAAAGCAATGGTGGCAAAGCGTTTACTGCGTTGCAGGCTCGGAGAGGTATGCTGCGAGCTGCTCGCTAAAGTGTGGTCAGACGCTGTATTCATGCAGGCATCCTTATCTCATTAGGGCGCGGCAGGGGCAGAGGTTGGTGGGGTTAATGGTTGTCCTGTTGGACTTAAACCATATTTTGCCCCCAGTGATTGTAAAATTAGGCTCGCATCAAAGGCATCTTCAGGTGCAGATTTTTGATCTTTAAAACACTGAATGGTGTAAGACACTTGAGTCGGATCGAGGGTGACCACTTGCGGCATATCATAGAATGGGTCAGGCCAGAATGGTGCGCGACGATGATAATATCCATACGGCGAATAGCTATACGGATAGTAACTTGGTGCAGGGTAAACCACGGCTTGTCTAGGTGGTTTCTGGCTACGATTACTCGGATCATCTAAAACTTTAAAAAAGCGAAAACCATGTTGCAGCGTGGTTTGTGCTGCTTTCACCAAAGTAATTTCTTCTGCTGTGCCAAAACTCATGTTATGACCCGCTAAAAAACTAATCCGATAGGTTTGCGCATTGAGCGGTGTGGTGCTGTATTGCCCCAACTGTTCAAAGCTGAGCGGTTTAGAGGGTGTCGTGGCACAGCCTGTAAACAGCAAACTGCTGGCAAGGGCAAGACCGAGTAGGGAATATTTCATGTGAAAGCTCCTGTACACATCAACCAGCCAAGACAAGCTCGCCAGTTAGAAACTGCTATTGGGTTGGGTTAAAAACTCAAGTTCTTCTGCACTCGAAGGACGTCCCAACACCTGATTCCGATGCGGATAACGCCCAAAACGGTCAATAATCACTTTATGTTTCAGTTCATAGCCCAACACGGTGGGGTCATTCAAACTTTCAAACAGCGTCAATGCGACTTCGTGAATACGTTTGGATTCACTGTGCATAAACGGCATATATAAAAAACGGCGTTCGGTTGGGTTTAAGTCCTGATCCAATTTTAAGTGAATCATTTCCTGTGCCAACACCAAGGCTATTCCATCTTGGGCAAAGGCACGCGGGTCATTACGGTATAAATTACGTGATAATTGATCTAAAACAATGATTTCAGCCAAACGACCTGAGGGTGTTTCGCGCCATGTCCATAGTTCTCCTTGTGCCGCTTGTTGCAGTACATCGGTAAATTTTTCTGCAAGCACGGCATCAAACTCTGCGCTTTTGACAAACCAGTTCGGTTCCGCAGCAGGAGAAAACCAAAAATCTAAAAAATCCTGATAATTCATACGCTTTATTATTTACCTCTGTTCTTTTGATTATAAAATCACAAATTTAGCATGTCTTATAGTGCAACTTTGTGATAAAAAATTGCCAAATTAAAATTTATTGACGTTGACCACTTTATTAAATGTCAGCATGCCCCAAAATCATCATTTTGTTAGAAAAAACAGCCCAAGCGCATGTGCTGATGCCAAATCAAGTTATACTTGAACGGTAGCAATTTCATCTCAGATCATCTGCATGATAGAGAAAATTGCCACCGACCCAAAATCAGCCTGTGGTTTATGTCGTATTTGTAGTGTATTGGATTAAGCGAGAGTGTAATGAGTCAACCCGAACCAAATGCGCAAGATGTTCTACCAACATGGGTAGACGCTGCGTTGCTTCAAGGGATGTTGCGCGGGATTGAACGCGAAAGTCTGCGTATGCAAAGCGATGGCTTCTTGTCGCAGCAAGCACATCCTCAAGCCTTGGGTTCGGCACTCACACATCCGCATATTACTACGGACTATTCCGAAGCGTTGATGGAGTTCATTACTCCACCGCAAAGCAGCATTCAACACGCGCTTGATTATTTGCGAGATATTCATAGCGTGGTGCATCAGCACTTAGGCGAAGGTGAAAAACTTTGGCCGCTGTCGATGCCATGTATGCTTGATGAAACCGATGACGGTATTCCACTGGCGCAATATGGCAGCTCCAATATTGGGCGCTTTAAAACTTTGTATCGCCGTGGTTTAGGTGTGCGCTATGGTCGCCGTATGCAGACCATTTCAGGGGTGCATTATAATTTATCCTTCCCTGAACATTTATTTGCCGCCTTGCAACAACATGAAAGTGATGAGCAGCTCAAAGCACTGAGTTTGCAAGATTATCGTAGTCATCGTTATTTAGGTTTAATTCGTAACTTTATTCGTTTAACACCATTGGTGATGTTTTTAGTCGGTGCAAGTCCATCGGTTTGTCAGTGTTTTATGACGGGGCGTGAACATCATTTGCTGCCGTTGTTAAGAGGCACGTTGTATTTACCGTATGCGACTGCATTGCGTATGGGTAACTTTGGCTATCAAAACTCGGCGCAGAAAAAACTTGGTATTCATTACAATGATTTAACGGGTTATTTGGATGGTTTGCAAAAAGCCGTAAAAACCCCGTACTTGCCATTTAGCCGCTTAGGTTTAGATGATGCCACGGGTGAGCCTATTCAAATTAATGACCATGTGCTGCAAATTGAAAATGAGTACTACAGTTTGGTGCGCCCAAAACAAGTACCACAAGAAGGTGAAACCCCATCTCAAGCACTTGCCAATCGTGGTATTGGTTATGTCGAATTACGTGCGGTAGATGTTAATCCGTATAGCCCAATTGGGATAGATGAACATACCGCAGGCTTTTTGGAAGTCTTAGCATTGTATTGTTTGTTGCAAGACAGCCCAGCCTTGTTAGATGCGGAACAAAGCATCATCGAAAAAAATCAGGCCGAAGTGGTCAATCGTGGGCGTGCGCCAAATGCGCACATTCAAGAGGGCGATGTTAAAACCCCAATTGAAGTGTGGGGACAGCAGTATGTCACCGCTATGCAACCTTTGGCTGTTTTACTCGATCAAAGTTATGCGACGCAGCTGTATTCTCAAGCTTTAGAACGCATGATGGCGCGTTTACATGAAGTCGATGAAACCCTGTCGGCACACATGATTGCCGATACTATTCGTCATGGCGGTACGTGGGGCTTTGGCAGTTATATGGCGCAGCAACATGCACATGCGTATGAGCAACATGCGCTGCGTCCTGAAACACAAACATATTTTGATGAAATTGCAGTGCAATCTATTCAGCAACAACAACAACTTGAACAAGCACAGGGTCTGAGTTTTGCAGACTATGTCGCACAATATAGATAACAGCTCAGAGATTTAAACATGCAATTGAGTTATCGTCTGCTAAGTGGTGTTTTATTTTTAGCCAGTGTCATTGGGATGACATTTGCATTGTATTTAGAGCATGTGCAAGGTTTAGCGCCGTGTCCACTGTGCGTTTTTCAGCGGGTGGGCTTAATTGCATTGGGTTTGGTTTCACTGATTGCTTTTGTGCATAACCCTAAATCTAACGTGGTTAAGCGTATTTACGCGCTTTTCGGCAGTATTGGAATTTTATGGTCGGTGGGTGTGGCAGCACGTCATGTTTGGCTGCAAAACTTACCGCCTGATCAAGTGCCAAGCTGCGGCCCAGGACTGGATTATTTGGTAGATGCTTTACCCATGAAAGCTGTGTTGCAACAAGTGCTGTCGGGTTCAGGTGAATGTGCTGTGATTGATTGGACGTTCTTGGGGCAGTCTTTACCCGTGTGGTCATTGCTGTTCTTTAGCGTGTTGGCACTCATCAGTTTATGGCAATTGCTGCGTAACTATCCGTTTGTGGCATCGACTACATTTGGCAAAGTGAAGAAAAAATAAATTCCGGGAGCCTACCCACTGAATTGATAAAAATGCGTCATCCATAAAATTGCGATGGCGCATTTTTTTTGTGTATCTGTTGATAATCTATCTACCAATCATCGTGTTGTAGGGTATTTTGAACTGTTTAGACTATGTTAGGTGAGCGCGATGCCTTCTAAGCTTGACCAATCACCAATAAACTCACGAATTTGCTGCTCTGGTACTTCTTCATGCGCAGGATAAAACCATTTCACCAATTGCTCTGCCACACTTGGATGATATTGTAACTGAAAGTGGTTCAGACCATAGAACACAGCTTTGTGCGATTCAGGCAGTTTTAATTGAAAACGTGGGTTAGGATGTTCCCCCAAAGCACTTTTTATACTGACTAAATAATCGCCAATGACTTTGCGGGTCAGGTTCTGCTTTTTCTCAAACTCAATACTGCCTGCCACGAAATAAGCATTAATATGGGTTGGCAAAGGTGCAGGTTTGCGGTTGTCATCGACCTGTCCAATTCGTGCCTGATTATGTTCCCAGTCATCATCTCGCACACTGCCATAGCGCAAATCTAAAATGCCGTTGCTGCGAATATTGACCAGATGCCCGACAATTTTCACAATGGGAAAGCGACCTAATTTTTCCTGTAAATGGAAACCAAAACGCTCCAACACTGCTCCGTGATGTGGTGAGCCTAAACAGACCAGATTTTCGACCAAGTGAATCCAGTGCTGCAAATTTTGCTTGCCGTAAAACAGCGCACTGCGCGACACCAAGCCACCCATGCTGTGCCCAATTAAATCAATACTGGTAATTTTAGGATGACGCTGAATTAAATCATCTAAGGTATTGGCAAGACTGCGGCCATTGGCAGAAATGCGACGCCCTGTATTGTAATTCAGATATAACATGGTGTTATGGTCACGTTGTGCCAGTAATTTTTCACCAAAACCACCAAATTGGTGTGTAGTCCAATCGAGGTGATTGCGGCATAAACCGTGCACAAAAATCACCACACGCCCAGACAAATCGCCTTGTTGGACTTCGCCATAATGGTCATAGAGCACCATAGGTAAGGCGAGCGGATTTTGCTGTTCGAGTAGATAATCTCCCAATACGCCATTCAGTACACCGACTAAAAAATGCAGGCTTGGTGTGAGTGCTTTGTCATGTAAGTTGGGAAATTGCGCAATAATTTGACGTAAACCTGGCGCAACAAAGTGATAGCCGTATTGTTGTAAGCTGTGAAAGGCAAACTTATACAGCTTTTGAAAAGTCGCGGTTTTTTGAAACTTTTGCGAGCGTTGTTCGCTCATGCCAAATACGCTGAGCAAAACTTCACGCTGAATGGTTTGAATCACTTCGCTCATCACGGCATTCAGGCGCGTGCTGACCAACTGTGCCAAGCCTTCTAAGATATCGGCCTGACTTGGAGGTGTACGGTCCCATCTACAATAGGTTTCATGCAGCGGTGTTAAACTTGGCATACTGTGTTGCCCCTTGTGTTCCCATATACCGAACGCTTTATTTTTACTTGGGTTCGCGGTATAAACTCAAGGGTCTGTTGGCATTTCATGAATTTACAGGACTGTAAATTTTTAGATGAATTGTCACCAAACCCGATACTTTTATTTTATCGTGTTCATCTTGAACTACTTGTAAAATACCGATGAATGCCAAGATGTTCGCATCTTTTTGTCTAACAATTGCATTTTTCCATGAAAATTAAATTAAAAACGCAAAATAAGTGCTGTATCAGCCAAAAATTGAATGGTGTTACTTAGAAATGTCACGCATGAATTTAATTTATTTACATGGTTTTCAGAGCAGTCCTTTGTCCATGAAAGGGCAGCTATTGTATGCCTATGTGCAGCAGCATCGCCCTGATATTCAGATGCATTTGCCCGATTTAAATGCTCCACCTTTAGCGGTTTTGGCAAACGTATCGGCATTGATTCAACGTTTGCCCAATGTGGCATTGGTGGGCAGCAGTCTAGGCGGCTTTTATGCGACACAACTGGTCGCACAGCATCATGTGCCTGCTGTTGTGATTAACCCTGCTATGCGACCATGGCAATTGTTTCAGGACTTGTTTGGCGATGTGCTGCCCTATGTGGTACATCCGAACTGGAGCTTAACTGCAGCGCAATTGGATGACTTAGCAGACATTGCGTTGCCAGTTGCGCAAGATGCAGACAAAATATTGGTGTTATTGCAACAAGGCGATGAAGTTTTGGATTATCGTGAAGCGCAGCGTTATTATAGTGCTGCCTCACCTTCGGCCATGATCATGACTGAAGCGCACGGCAATCATGCCATGGATGATTTTGCAGACAAAATTCCGATGTTACTGCAATTTTTATCGGATTCCCTAGCTTAAGGAAACAGTACAACGTGTCTCAATATACCGCTCAATCTCTTGAAGTTTTATCTGGTTTAGATCCAGTACGTCGTCGCCCGGGCATGTATACCGACACCACACGTCCAAACCATTTGGCGCAAGAAGTTATTGATAATGCGGTGGATGAAGCACTTGCAGGGCATGCCAATAAAATTACCGTAAAAGTCTATAAAGATGGCTCTTTGTCGGTAGAAGACAATGGCCGTGGTATGCCTGTTGATATTCACCCAGAATACGGGCAAAGCGGGATTGAAATTATTCTGACCAAGCTGCATGCAGGCGGTAAGTTCAGCACCGACAACTACCAATTTTCGGGTGGTTTGCACGGGGTCGGTATTTCTGTAGTGAATGCCTTGTCCAGTCGGGTTGAAGTGACCGTACAGCGTCAGGGCAACCTGTATAAAATGACTTTTGATCAGGGCGAAGCCGCTGCACCTTTAGAAGTCTTGGAAGGCAAAGCGCCAAAACGTGCTTCGGGTACGTTGGTACATTTCTGGCCTGAAGCTAAATATTTTGATTCACCTAAATTTGCGCTAAAAGCCTTAAAGCACAATTTAAAAGCCAAAGCGGTACTGGCTGCAGGTTTAGAAATTCATTACATTGATGAAATTAACGATGAAAAAATTGTCTGGCAGTTTGAAAATGGTCTAGTCGACTATTTGATGGATGAGCTGGAAGATCGTGAGATTGTACCTGCTCCTGCTTTTGTGGCGACAGGTGAGGCAGAGCGTGCCAGTGCAGAGTTTGCAATTTGCTGGAATGTAGAAGGCGGCGAGCAAATTCAAGAAAGTTATGTCAACTTGATTCCGACTGCGCAAGGCGGTACGCATGTCAATGGACTACGTTCTGGTGTGACCGATGCGTTACGTGAATTCTGTGAATTACGCAATTTATTGCCGCGTAATTTAAAGCTATCTGCCGAAGATGTTTGGGATGGGGTCAACTACATTTTATCGTTAAAGTTCCAAGAACCGCAGTTTTCAGGGCAGACCAAAGAGCGTTTATCGAGCCGTGAAGCGGCAAGCATTATGCAGAATATTGCCAAAGATGCCTTTGCCTTGTGGTTAAACCAAAACTCTGACATTGCCATGCAGCTGGCAGAAATGGCAATTTCCAAAGCAGGTCGTCGTTTAAAAGCAGCGAAAAAAGTAGAACGTAAAAAAATTGTTTCAGGCCCAGCCTTGCCGGGTAAATTAGCCGACTGCGTGGGACAAACCCGTGAAGAATCGGAACTGTTTATTGTAGAAGGTGACTCTGCAGGTGGTTCTGCTAAGCAAGCACGTGATAAAAACTTTCAGGCGATCATGCCAATTCGTGGAAAAATTTTAAATACGTGGGAAGTATCTTCGGACGAGGTTTTGGGTTCGCAGGAAGTACACGATATTGCAATTGCGATTGGGGTTGACCCGGGCAGTGATGATTTATCTGAATTGCGTTATGGTAAGGTTTGTATTTTGGCCGATGCCGACTCAGATGGTTTACACATTGCCACTTTGCTGTGTGCTTTATTCGTGAAACATTTCCCAAGTTTGGTGGAAGATGGGCATTTATACGTCGCCATGCCGCCGTTATTCCGTATTGATGACGGTAAAGATGTGCATTATGCGCTAGATGAAGATGAGCTAGAAAATACGCTGAAAAAAGCCAAAACCAAAAATCCGCAAATTACCCGATTTAAAGGTTTGGGTGAGATGAATGCCAGTCAGTTACGTGAAACCACGATGGATCCAAATACACGCCGTTTGGTGCAATTGGATTTGGATGATAGTCATTTTACCGCGGGTTTATTGGATAAATTGCTGGCTAAAAAACGCTCTGCAGACCGTAAAGTGTGGTTAGAGCAAAAAGGTAATTTAGCCGATTTGGCGGTTTAAGCTGATTTAATTTAGAAAAAGCATCCATTATTTCAAAAAAGTAATGGATGCTTTTTATTGTAATTTTGATTGGTGTTTATAATTCAATATTTTCAGGCCATAAAAAATATCCACCATATTGACTGGTTTTAAATTCTGCACCTACGTCTTTGCCTTGTTGAGTGAGTGACTTTCGCTGAACAGGCCTTAAAACTTTTTTAAAAGTGCATCTTGCAAGATGTCTGACTTTAGCCGCTCATCAGCATACATGCGTTTTAAACGGGCATTTTCAGCCTCAAGTTCTTTAAGCCGCGTCATCATTGAAAGATCCATGCCGCCATATTTGGACTTCCACTTGTAGAATGTAGCAGAGCTCATACCATGTTCGCGGCACAAGTTCGGTATGGGTGTTCCTGCTTCAGCTTGCTTCAAGATACTCATGATCAAGCTGTCTGAATACTTAGATGTTTTCATAGAAAATCTCCTTAAATCAAGGTTATTCGATTTTCTACTTTTAAACTCAATTATTTTTAGGGGGGATTACCATACATTCAGATTCATTGAGATAGCATTTAGCATGTAAGTTTTTACAAAAACTGAGCCGAACAAAATCAAGTTTTTGCATCTATTTTATTTCATCAGGATGTAAATCGCTTTTTCCATAAACGATTCGAATATCAATTTTGAGTCGATCTTTATCTTCAAGTAATTCTTTAATACGGTCATTTAAACGTAAATATGGGCTAATTAAAATTAACCTTTCTTTGGCATTTTTTATCAGTTCTTCTAAGAAAAAATTGGTCGCGCTCGTATTTAAAAACTTAGCCATTTAACCCTCCTCATCGTGTCTAAATTATTATGTTTCGAGTATAGCGAATTTACTTAGGTAATGATTTGATGATTAAAAATATTCTAAAACTGAGGCGAAAAAAATGGAGCATCTTGTGCTCCATTTTTTATTGATCCTTAACTAAAGAACCAATATACAAATAATGAAATAATAAATACGCACATGACGTTCAACACCATGCCCACACTCATCATTTCACTTTGTTTAATTTGACCTGTACCAAATACAATCGCATTTGGTGGCGTTGCCACAGGTAACATAAAGGCACACGATGCACCAATACCAATAATCACCACTAAAATTTCTTTTGGAATACCCATTTGGTCTGCAATTGCAGCAAATACAGGAACCAATAACGCAGCAGACGCTGTATTACTGGTAAATTCAGTTAAGAAAATAATGAAGATGGTCACCGCAAAAATCACTACCAATGGCGAAGTATCACCAAAGGTATTGGCAAGGGTTTGACCCAATACCAAAGATGCGCCTGAATCTTTTAAGATCGCACTGAGGGTTAAACCACCACCGAACAGTAATAACACGCCCCAATCGGTATTTTCAGCTACTTGCTTCCAAGATGCAGTACCTAGCATGACTACCAAACATGCAGCAGCTAATGCAGTCCATGTATCGGGTTGGCTAATGCCGAAGGTTTCGCTAAGTTTTTTACCAAAAATCCACGCCACTGCAGTACATACGAATAAAATCATCGTTGCAACACGGGTTTTGGTCCAAGGAATCACTTCAGTTTCAAAATGAATTTTTTGATTTAAATTTGGACGCAATACCAAATATAAGCTGACCAACATCGCTGGTAGCAAAATCAGCATCATTGGTAAACCAATTTTCATCCAGTCAGCAAAGTCATAGTCTAATGCTTTGGCTGCAATAGCGTTTGGTGGCGAACCCACCAACGTACCCAAACCACCTAAACTGGCAGAGTAGGCAATCCCCAATAAAATGAAAACGAAGGTTTTACGCTCTTTGGTGGCATCGAGGTGTGATAACAAACCTAGTGCCAACGGTAACATCATCGCCGCCGTGGCTGTGTTGGAAATCCACATCGACAACGCAGCAGTGACGATAAAAATAGATAAAACCGAAATCCCCAAGTGACCGCCCGACATGGAAATAATCCACATCGCAATTTTACGATCCAGTTTCTGAATGTGCAGCGCAGTTGCTAAAGCAAAACCACCAAAGAACAGGAAAATAACAGGATCGGCAAAAGTCGCCAATGCCTTGCTGGTGCTAATTGGCTCAAGCACTTTGCTGGCATTTTCAACAGGCATGCCCAAAATTACGGCAAGCACCGGCACCAAAAGTGCGGTAATGGTAATGTGTACAGCTTCGGTGAGCCATAAAATACCAATAAAAAGCAACAGACTTAGACCCTTATTTGCATTTTCATCATAGGGCAAGACATTGTATAAACCGAAAGAGAGCAGGGCTGCAATTGCAACAATCACCCAGGTCTTGATCAGTTCTTTTCGCTTAATATTGGCTGGCACTTCTATATGGTTATTTTCCATAGAAGTTCACTCCGTCAAAAGGAATTAAAAGAAAAGAGGGAAGATTGGTCGATGCAAACGACCGAAGCAGTCTGAATAGACTGTTTTTTAAGCTGGTCTTAATTATAGGTGTAAATAATTATTTAAGCCAAAAAAAATCTAAATAATTTTCCATTTGTTATGTTTATTGGTCTGATTTATATCAATAAAGCAGGTGATGTTTGGATGATGAATAATCCTTGAGCAATCGCGTAAAGTGCCATAAAACCCAATAACGTAAATACAATCTGCTTAAATAATGTCTGGGAAATTTGTTTACGAATCAGACTGCCGATATACACCATCAGCATAGAGATGATGCAAATCAGGGCTAAAACTTTTAATTGTATGTGGCTAAACTGTTGAATTACTGGATATAAAACTGCCAATTGAATGAGTTTGGAAATAATAAAGTTTAAGTTGCTAATCACCACAATATCGGTTTTGCTGTGTTGAGTGCTGAGTAAATACATCATTAGAAATGGTGCCATGGCATTGGTCGCACCACCAATCACACCTGCCAGCAAACCAAAAATCAGCATATTTTTGAGTGAGGCAGAAATTTGCAAAGGACGTTGTCGAAATTGATCGGCCACGTACAATAAAATCAGTACGCCCATTGCCAATTTTAAATAACCTTCGTTCAGAATGAGCAGCAAACTGACGCCCAAATAGCTGCCAATCAGCGCACTGAAGATTAAACCCCAATATTTTTTGCAGTAGCCATATAAACTGCTGAATATAGATTGTGTGGCATCGCCCCGCAGCATGTAGATATTGAGAAGCAAACAGGGAATCAGAACCAAAGCAACCGCAGTACTGAGTGGATATAACATCGCCACCGCAGCCGTACTGAGCATAGGAAAACCAAAACCGCTCATGCCATGCAAAATTGCAGCAATCGCACAAAACAGCAGAATAATGAAATCGGTTTTTTGCATGTGGGCTTCACAGTGCTTTTTATTTGAAATTTAACTCAATGTAGCGGAGTTTTGCGCTAAGTACAAATGGGTTGCATGGTTATGAGCAAAGCATATTTATTGGAAACTATTTTAATGACCAATAAAAAAGCAAGACCGAAGTCTTGCTTTTTTGAACAGAGAAAAATACAGCTTAGAAATGGTATTTGACCAATGCGCTGACATCGTTTTGATCTACGCCTTTAATACCAAACTTGTTGTTCCAAACAGAGTGTTCGATACCCACGTATAATTTGGTTTTAGGTGAAATGTGTTTGCCCACATTCCATTTATATTGAGAAGTCCAGTTTAATTCGCTGGCATGGTCATCTTCTGCAGTAGACCAGTCTAGGAAGGCATCAGCCAAGAACTCTTCTGAACCAATTTTAAATGGTACAGCATAAGTGATGGTCATTTGATAATCATCTTTAGTGAGATCGTTGTCTGCTTTGTAGAAATTTACATTTGCATATTGCGTATATGGAATGTCTAAAGCAAAACCAATACCGTATAAAAAGTTATTGAATTCAGGATTAGCACCGTGTCCAGCATTATGTTCCCAAGTAGTTGCAATGAGAACATCTTTCACTGGGCCAAAAGATAAGTTTTGACCTGTAGTTTCACCCAAGCTTAAACGTGGCGCTAATTCAAAATAGGTTGAGTCATCATCATTGCCATCCCATTGTTGGTCAACGAAGAAGAACACATCAGAATATTTGAGTTTAGCTGCATATTCAGCAGTAAGAGTCGTACGATCTTCTGTACCTAATTTATAGTTTTCACCATAAAGAGCAGTCAGGCTAGAATCTTTCCAAATCGGTGCAGCTTGCGTAAAAGTTGCAGCAGTGGAGATTGCGCACAGCGCAGCAATATGTGTAAGTTTCATAAAAATAGACCCCAATAAAAGCGTTTCAAGGATACAGATTCTTTAGCAAAAATAAAGCAAAATTCGATTATTGACGGGTCATTTTGGGGTGTTTTCTATCAGCTTTTGGGTTGAATGCTTTTTAAACGATTTAAAACCAATGGTTAAAATGTAAAGGTGAATATTGCAGGTGTGACTAAACCCTTTAAAAGCATCAAGTTTCTCATTGGCAATAGATTGAACAACGTAGTGCTATCCAAATTGATCGCTTATTGAGCATCTAAGCTGAAATTGGTGATAAAAGGGTTATTCTTTTGCTCCTTTTTTATAAATATTGCTTGCATATTTTTCAGATAGGCCCGATATTCAAGGTATAGGGACACGGTTCTGCAGAATTAAAAGTGTTCATCATTCACGTAGGAGGAAGTGATTCCAAACTAAGTTGAAGATGTACTTTATGCTGTAAAAACAGCACATTATAAACACGCCAAAACATATATATAAAATTATGTGTAAGATTTTGGCACAACAAGATTCAGAAATAACGAACGCAAGAGGATGAAATCATGAACATTGAAATCCGTACCGATAAAAACATTCAAAACAGTGATCGATTAATTAGTTACGTTCGTGAAGAACTGAATAATGAATTCCAACGCCACAGTGAGCGTATTACCCATTTTTCAGTGCATTTTAGTGATGAAAATGGTGAAAAAGGCGGTGATGACGACATTCGTTGTATGATTGAAGCACGTCCAGCAGGTTTAAAACCAGTGGTTGTGAATCATCGTGGTCACAACATTGATACTGCAATTCATGGTGCGATTGACCGTTTAAAACGCAGCCTAGAACATGCGTTTGAGAAAAATGAGAACCCTCGCGGTGCACGCCCTGAATTTGTAGATACAGATACTGGTGCTGACGAATAAGAAACATGCAGTTTAAGTACTGCAGACTTCTGGCCTCGCAAATATTGCGGGGCTTTTTTATGCCTGATAGAACTGTGCAGATGTAAATTCACGATTTGCTGACATTTATCTCATACAAATGCCGCTTTATTGGGCATAATAGTCTTAAATTGAATATTGATTGAAGAGAGCTTTCTGCATGTTAACTGCGCAACAACAAGTTTTGGTGCAAGCAATAGAAGAATTAGACCTTGCCCAAGTGCAACGCCTTTTGGCAGAGGGTTTGGATCCTAATTTTATGGATGCCGAAAAGGGGCCTGTCATTTCGGTCTGGTCTGACGGTTTATTTCAATGGTGGGAAAAAATTTGTGAAGCTTATGAGGCGGGTCAGCCATTAAGTGATCAGCAAAAACAACAAGATTTACAAGTCCATCTAGATATTTTAGAGGCCTTGATTCAAGCCAAAGTGAATTTGCATTTATGGGATGCCGAAGAAATTTACGGCCCATTGTGGGATGCGGCTTCTGCAGCATGTGTTCCTGCGGTACAGCGTTTATTAGATGAAAAAGTCGATCCGAACAGCAAAGATGAAGATGGTTTAACGATTTTATCTTCAATTAGTGATTTATTGTTTGATTGTGATTTTGATGAAATTCAGTGGTCGGATGCTTTGCTAGAAGAACAGCAGACTTTAGAATTGTTGCGTCGTTATGGCGCAAAAATGAGCAAAGAATTGACCTAAGAGCAGAGATAAAAATATGTCAGTATTAAAAACAGTTGGGTTAATCGTGGCGGCAGGCATCAGCATGCAGGTGAGCGCGGCAGATTTTGAGTTTGATCGTCCTGGTGCAGGAGTGAGTACGGGTATTACACCTGTAGGGAAGTTGGCTTGGGAACAGGCTTTGCCAAGTGCAAGTTATCAAGAAAGTAACGATGCTTCGGGCGAAAAAGTTAAAACTACTCGCCTTAATGCTGACATGCTGTTACGTACAGGTTTGGCGCAAGATTTAGAGTTACAGCTGGGCTGGCAAGGGCCTGCATGGAGCAAAAGCAAAACTGCAGGTCAATCGGTTGAAGATGATGGTTTGGGTGATGTCAGCATTGGTTTAAAACAAGCCATTGACTTAAATGATGACAAACTTTCTATGGCCGTGTTGTTGCAAGCGCTAATTGCCACAGGCAATGATGGCTTTAGCGAAGAAGATGATATTTATAGCTTGGGTACGGCAGTCAGCTATCAATACAGTGAGCTGTTAAAAACAGGCATCAACATGCGTTACGATGTACAAAATAGCGATTGGGCGGTTACAGCAATTCCCAATATTCAGTATCGTTTAAGCGATCAATGGTCAGGTTTTTCAGAATTGGTCTATCGTAAAGCAGAAAGTCAGGACAATGAATATGGCTTAACTTCGGGGGTGATTTACGCACTGAATGAACGCACTCAGCTGGATGCCAGTGTCGGTGTAGATTTAGACGGTGCAGATAAAAGTTACCATGCAGGTTTAGGTATGGCGTTCTTGTTCTAAGCCATTTAAACCATTTAAAGCTTTAAAATACGTTGTATGTTGCAGCAGGCTAAACTCATCAAGCTTGCTGCAGATTCGTTTTCATCCTAATAAAGTTCATGCCGAGGCGAGCAGAACATGAAGCAGTCCTTATTTCAGACCTTTTGGCAAGTTGCTGTTGATCTAATGGCTGATATTTTACGTTATGTGGCGCAGGGCTTATCTTGTCTGCTCGCAAGTCTACTTTTATTGTGTTCGCTAAGCCTACACGCAGAAGCACCTTTACTCCCACCCGAACAAGCCTTTCAGTTTAGCGTTGAATCGGTCAATCCCCAACAAGCCGAACTGCGCTGGAACATGCCTGAACAGTATTATTTGTATCAGCATCAATTTAAGGTTGAGCATGGACAGCAAATACTGGCTTTAGAGTTGCCTCCCGCAGAAGATGTTTATGATGAAAACTATGGACATACTCAGGTTTATTATCAACAAGTCAGTTTTAAAATTCCCACGCAGGCTGCACAGCGCTATCAAGTGAGCTGGCAAGGTTGTGCGCAAGATCGACTTTGTTATCCACCACAGCGCATTGAATTTCAGACAGACAGCACTGGTTTGGTGATTTTAGACAATCAAAGCGCAGCACAAAAAAATCTGTGGGGTGGACACAGTAACCCAACCCAGAATGTGTTTTCGACAACACCTGCCAACTCCACGCTAGCATCCTCAACAAGTGTTGCGACAGCGCAACCCATCACTGCACAAGATCAAATGTGGTCAGAAAAACTGGCACAGAGTTCATTTGCTTATGGCTTGCTACTGTTTTTTGGTTTAGGGGTTTTATTGGCCTTTACTCCATGTTCTTTGCCGATGTTGCCCATTTTGACCTCCTTGTTGGTGCGTGAACATAAAGGTGTCAAAGCGTGGACGATTGCACTGGTCTTTGTCTGTAGCATGGCAATGGTCTATGCCATATTGGGTTTAATTGCGTCATCCGCAGGTTTGAATTTTCAGCGCTGGTTGCAGCAACCTGCGACTTTAATTGCCTTTAGCCTGTTATTTGTGCTGTTTGCCTTAAATCTGTTTGGACTGTTTGAAATCAAGTTGCCGCGTGCTTGGGTCAATCGACTAGATCAGGCACAATCCATGCAAAAAGGCGGTAATTTGGCAGGTGCTGCACTCATGGGCATGTTGTCGGCACTTTTAGTTGGCCCATGTATGACTGCACCACTGGCAGGGGCGTTATTGTTTATTTCACAAACCCAAAGTCAGATGCAGGGGGCGTTGCTGTTATTTACGCTCGGTTTTGGTATGGGTACGCCGTTATTATTGGCCAGTGTGCTTGGGGCAAAAGCTTTACCACGCGCAGGTTTGTGGATGCATCAAGTCAAAGTGCTGTTTGCCTTTATTATGTTGGCATTGGCGTTGTATTTTATTCGTCCTTTATTGGGTGAAGCATGGATGCAATGGCTTAGTTTGGCACTTGGACTGGGTTTTGTCGGCTATGTGCTGCATCGTTTGAGCGGCTATCATGGTGTGCTGCGGGCGATTTATCTGAGTGCGTTATTGGTGGTGGTGCCGTATCTGATTTATAACCAATATCAACACAGCCAGCGTTTTTGGCAGCAGGAAAACGATGCGGTTTTAGAATGGCACCGTGCAACGACTGCAACGGAATTACAACAGTTACTTGCCCAAGCTCCGAAAAATCAGCGCATGATTATAGATGTCTATGCCGATTGGTGTGTGGCGTGCCGTCCGATTGAACAGCAGGTATTGACATCCTCCACCGTGAAACAGGCACTTGCAGAATTTTATTTAATTAAACTCGATTTAAGCCATTACGATGCCAGTCATCAAGCCTTGTTGAATCAATGGGAAATTTTAGGGCCACCTACCTTTTTATTTTTGGATGCACAACAACAAGAAATTCGCAGTCTGCGTTTAACAGGTGCATTTAACGAGAGCACTTTGTTAAATCAACTGCAGCAACTTCAAACCACACAGGAGTCATCGCCATGATGCAGCTGTATATTGCCAATAAAAATTATTCGAGCTGGTCGATGCGCCCGTGGTTGGTACTGAAGGCGTTTGACTTGGCTTTTGAAGAAATACAACTGAACTTTCCCTGCGAGCGTGGCGAGGGCGATTTTAAACAACGTGTCCTAGAAATTAACCCCAATGGTAAAGTGCCTGCCTTGTTAGATCAGGGCATGTTGATTTGGGATTCTCTCGCCATTTGTGAATACTTGGCAGAGCAATATCCTGAACAGGCACTTTGGCCGCGTGATGTACAGCAACGCGCTTGGGCGCGTAGCATCAGCGCAGAAATGCACAGTGGTTTTACCGATTTACGCAGTTTATGTGGCATGAATATTCGCGCCAATTTAGCAGAAGTGGGTACAAAATTATGGCAAGAACATTCGGGTTTAAGGCAGGATGTGGCACGCATTGAACACATATGGTCGGCACGTCCTGCAGCAGATGGTTTCTTGTGTGGTGAATTTAGCATTGCCGATGCGTTTTATGCTCCTGTGGTGACGCGTTTTATGACTTATGCCTTGCCTGTAAGTGCCAACAGCCAACACTATATGCAGCGGGTGATGCAGCATCCTGCTATGCGCGCTTGGGTACACGCCGCATCACAAGAAGCAATGTGGGTCAATTATTTAGAGCCTTATCAAAAACCAGCAAAATGACTTGGAAAAAGCAGGATTAGGAAAAATACTGCGGAAGTTTTTGTGCGGTAAAGTGGTCTTTTTTGTTCCAAAAATAAAACATAGTGTCTTAGTTTTCCCAATTATTCTATTTACGCTGCACGATTAAAATAGCGTTATTAAATGAATACAAGATTGGAACATCCCCATGAAAATTTTACACATCGACTCGAGTATTTTAGGTGAAAACTCAGTTTCACGTCAGTTAAGCCAAGCGATTGTGCAACAATTGACTGCAAAAAATAGCAATGCACAGGTCGATTATTTAGATTTGGCATAACAGCCGATTCCGCACTTAACTGCCGAAATTTTAATGGGACAAGATGCAGAACAAGCGGCTTTAGGTGAAAAAATCATCCAGCAATATATTGATGCCGATGTCGTGGTGGTGGGTGCAGCCATGTATAACTTTGGTTTGACTTCAACCTTAAAAGCATGGATTGACCGCATTAGCGTGGCGGGAAGAACCTTTAAATATACCGAGCAAGGGCCTGTAGGTTTGGCGGGTGAGAAAAAAGCCTATATCGCCAGCAGCCGTGGCGGTGTGTATGGTGATAATAGCCCTGCTGATTTTCAGGAAGATTTCTTGAAAACCATCTTCAACTTTACAGGGGTGAATGATGTAGAAATTATTCGCGCTGAAGGGGTGAGTATGTCGGAATTTAAAGACCAAGCTGTTGCCAATGCGATGCAAAAAATTCAGGCGATTTAACCCACTATTTCAATAAAAAAAGCTCAGTGCCTTGAGGGTGCTGAGCTTTTTTTATATAGATGGATCGGCTAAAAGGGTTGGTTAGCAAAGCCTTGTTATGGTTGAACTTAGCTCTGATCTTGCCGATGTGCAAACTCTGCTAAATCTGCCAATGCACGTTTGGCTTCTTCAAACCACGGTGAAAACATTTGAAAATTGTGCCACATACCCGTGTAGAGTTTGTAATGCACTTCTACGCCTGCCTGTTCGGCTTTTTCTTTAAAACGTGTTGCATCATCCAGCAAAATTTCTTTAGAGCCAATTTGTACTAAAACTGGTGGTAATTCGTGTAAATCATCAAACAATGGCGAAATTTGCGGGTCTGCCCGATCAAGTTCAGGCGGTACATAGTAATCAATGCCTGTTTCCAGCGTTTCAATTGACAGCAGGGCATCATGCTTGCTGTTATAACGCAAGGATTCACTGGTGAGGGTTAAATCTAAAAATGGTGACAGCAGCATTAAGCCACTCACTTGCGGCAATTGCTCATCACGTATTTTTAAAGCTAGCGCCAACGCTAAATTTGCACCGCAAGAATCTCCTGACAAAATAATATCTTTGGCGTGTATACCTTGCGCCAACAGACTTTGATAGACATCAAACACGGCTTCCAAAGCATGTGGAAAAGGATGCTCAGGTGCAAGCGGATAATCGACATGAATCACTTGCATTTGGGTGCGTGCCGCAACTTGACTCAAAAATGCTCGATGGGTATTTAACGAACCCAGAAAAAAAGCCCCGCCATGAATATGAAAAATGAGCTGTGTTGCAGCATTCTGTGGTTTTAATTCTTCGGCATGCAGACCTGCTAAACGCAGCGCGCGTACCTGCACCGACTTTTGCATGGGAAATAAACGGCACATTTGTTCTAGTGCAAAACGTACAGAATTGGGGGGTAAATTAAATTGGCTTGGTTTGCGAATGGTGGTTTTTAAAAACTGCTCTGTAATAATTTGTTTCCACATGGGGTTAATCTTCATGATTTTTCCATCTTGTTCTTTATTTGATCGGATATTTGTGTATTTACCAACATAATTTACAAGGGTACACTAAACGGTCACATTCAAAAATTGCAAATTTGTTGTGACTTTTTAATAATAAAGTTGTCTGATAGTAGACCAGGGAAACAAAACAATGAAAAAAATTGCACTTGCATTCGGGCTGTTAGGTTTAAGCGCTTTGGCCAATGCTGCAGATCCGCTTAACGGCACAGTTTGGAAAACAATTGACGACAAAACCAAACAACCCAAAGCCACGGTAAGATTTACTGAGCAAAAAAATGGAACTTTAACCGCAAGCATTCAGTCAATTTTAACGCCTGGTGAAGAAAATGCCTGTACAAAATGTGAAGGTCCGTATCACAACAAATCACTCAAAGGTTTGACCATTGTTCGCGGTCTGAAAAATACAGGCGGCACGAGCTACGATGGTGGTTCAATTCTTGACCCGCAAACAGGTAAAACCTACAAGCTAAAAGGTAAACTTGCCGATGGTGGTAAGAAACTGGAATTGCGTGGTTTCATTGGTGTAGCGGCATTGGGTCGTAACCAAACATGGATTCGTGCGAACTAAGCATGTATTCCACCTGTGCAGTTGAAATCATATTGCACAGGATATAAAAAAACCTGCTCCATGTGAGCAGGTTTTTTTATTGGTATTTTTTTAAACTTAACCTAAAGCACGATAAGCCGCTTCATCAAAACCCGCAATAAAGCCTGATTCAGTTTTTAAGACAGGACGTTTAATTAAACTGGTGTGAGTGCAAAGTGCTTCAATTAAGTTGGCTTCACTGGCCAAAGCAGCTTGCTGTTCTGCTTCGCTGAGTTTGCGCCAAGTGGTGCCTTTTTTATTCAGTACTACATCTTGCCCAAGCGCATCTAACCAACTTTTGACAGTGTCGGCATCGATCCCTTGTTTTTTATAATCGTGAAACTCATAACTTAGCCCCAATTCATTGAGTAAATCGAAGGCTTTTTTCATTGAATTGCAGTTCTTAATCCCATAAATTTTTAACATATTTTTTTCACGTTAATATCATCAAACTGGCTATAGCCTAGCCCAAAACAGCGCTAAGTGCTAGAAACTTGCAGTGAACAATGATTGGCTGTTTAAATGGTATGTGTCATCAATACGTCATACCGATGTCACCAAATTGACACTTGATCGCTCTAAAATGGGACGCATAAACAGAAAAAAATGAAAAACTTGATAAGAACAGACTCTAGTGAAAATAAAAAATACAGTGAAGAACAACAGTAATAGCGCAAAACAGAAAATAAGATGATAAAAAGAGAAAACCCGCATTTAATCATCCTGATTATGCGGGTCTCATTTTAACGTCCATTGTTACATCCTTGAAACTAACCAAAACCAGTTAGTTTACTTTCCATCCTTCGGCTTCCAATCCTTTTGTGTCATCCTGACTGTCCCTTTGCCGTGATGCAATAATGCGCTGAATCGACTTGAAGATAAATACACAAAGTCGACAGATTATGTGCGAATTGAACCTCAGTTGAGTGAACAATTGTTCACTCGTGTAGGCTGTGAAATTTGTGTGAATAAGGGACTATTGACAATTCGTCTATGTTTGCGACGACGCATATTTTTAGCTGATATAAGGCATGGGACAGGAAATTTAGCCATTCTAAATGACTGGCACATAACGCAATAGCAGCAAAAAAATATGCTCGTCCTTCGCTGCGCCTTGCGCTGCAAACAAAGCAGTGCTTGTTTTTGCTCAGGCTGTGGCTAAAACTTTCTCAGATTGCGTTATGAAACTTGGCAATAGACCCACTATTCCCTGCGTTTCACGCCTGATCTGCTCAGTTTTAGCCTACAGCGCAAACCATTTATGAAATGTCAATAGACCCTAAATCTTATAATCAATAATCACGGGAGCATGGTCACTAAACCATTCGTCTTTATACACCCAAGCATTGACAGTGCGTGCTTTCCAGTCGGGTGAGCAAGCATGATAATCAATCCGCCAACCAACGTTCTTGGCACGGGCTTGCCCGCGATTTGACCACCAAGAATACAGCTCCGCTTCATGGCGCACTTCACGGAAGGTATCGACATAGCCCAAATCATTGTAAATATGATCTAACCATGCACGTTCATGCGGCAAACAACCTGAAGACTTTTGGTTGCCCGACCAGTTTTTAATATCAATGCGCTTATGCACGATGTTGTAATCGCCACAGACAATGATCGATTTATTGTCTTCACGCCACTGTTTTAGAATTTTTTGATACTCTTCTAAAAAGTGATCTTTCCGCATTTGGGCTTCTTCACCTGAAGAGCCAGAAGGCAAATACAGTGAACAGATGTAAATTGGGTGATCCAGTCCTACATCAAATTCAGCACTGATAAAGCGACCCTGAGAATCGGCCAATTCAAAGCCTAAACCATTTTGCACAGAAACAAACGGCAAACGGCTATAAATAGCTGTCCCTGCGTAGCCTGCGCGTTCTGCAGGGAAAAGATGCGTGTGCCAGCCTTCTGGCTTAAATTTATCGGTCCATTGGGCGTGTGTGATGCGGCTTTCCTGCATGCAAATCACGTCTGCTTCAGACTTTTCCAACCATTCGAGTAAGCCTTTGCTTACCGATGAACGCAACCCATTGACGTTAATTGAAACCACTCGAAGAATTTTTTGATCACTCGGATAGCTACTCTTTGGTATCATGCTCAGGTCTTACCTCAATGTATTAATTTGGAGCACCTCATGACATCGCCAGCTCAATTTAACCCGCAAGCTTTTATCGAACTCGCCTTATCACGTGGTGTGCTTAAATTTGGTGAGTTTACTTTAAAATCGGGTCGTGTGAGTCCTTATTTTTTTAACGCAGGTTTGTTGAATGATGGCGAAGCTTTATCGCTATTGGCTTCGGGCTATGCAGATCAACTCATGCAATGCAAAAATGTAGATGTTATTTTCGGGCCTGCCTATAAAGGTATTCCATTTGTGGCAGCTACAGCAGTGGCTTTATCGCAAAATCATGGCGTAAGTGTGCCGTGGGGGTTTAACCGTAAAGAAGCCAAAGATCATGGCGAAGGCGGTGTGTTGGTGGGTGCTGCGGTTGAGGGCAAAAAAGTTTGGATTATTGATGATGTGATTACTGCGGGTACGGCTATTCGTGAAGTGGTGACTATTTTGAAAAATGCAGGCGCACAAATTGCGGGCGTATTGGTGGCTTTAGACCGTCAAGAAAAAGGTCAGGGCGATTTGTCTGCTATTCAGGAAGTGCAAAAAGAGTTGGAAATTCCTGTGCATGCTTTAATTACCATGAAAGATTTAATGAATTATTTGGATGCTAAAGGTGAAAAAGATGCCTTGGCGAAAATGGAAGCGTACCGTGTGAAGTATGGGATTTAAGTTGTTTTGGAGAAGGAAGCGAGAGCTTCCTTTTCGCTTTTATTCAGTTTGATTTTTAATAATATAACCCCAGTTACGGATAAGCCAAAGATTTAATCACATGAATTTTAGGCTTATTCTTTTGGCAAAGTTGATACGCACATAGTGAAGAAAATACGCTTGCTAAAAAACCAGCAATCGAACGATGTTTACTCGTAACTAAGTGATATTTTTCTTTCAATAATCCTATCAATGTTTCAATTCTTTTACGTTGTCGTAGATGAAATTCATCAGAAAATGGCAATAAGGTCACTCTCATATTTTTTCTTGGATAAGTAATTAAATCAATGCCTTGCTCTTTAAGTGTTTCTTTCAATGGTTGGCTAATGTA
>NZ_VPEN01000120.1:0-1350 GCF_013417135.1 Acinetobacter sp. YH16051
AATTTGATCTTTTAATACATTTTCAACTTCAGATTGAACGTGTACTTGTACATCCTTTTGAACTTGTTCAGTACGTGCACTGGACTGAACACCGACTGGATTGCCATAAACTCTGATAAGTTCAGACAAGTCTATAAGTCCATCATGATCTCTTGATAATTCACCACTTTTTAAAGCCTCGTATATTGTTGTACGTGATTTTTTAAAGGCTTTACTTGCGTCCATAACGCTAAATTTTGTTGTGTTCAATGTAGTCCCTCAGTGCATGTACACGGATGTTCATCTGAACATCCTACCTGAACATGAAGTTTATTTTGCGTTAAATCCTACTTTTTTAAGATACGGTAGTAGTTCTTCAAATTTCTCTTGATTCTGTAGCATTTCAGCAATTCGAATAGCAAATTGTGCATAGCTTTCGGTACCTTGAGAGTACTTACTCATGTCAGCAAGTTCTGACAGTTTATTAGCAAACAAATGGCGTTGTGCATCGGTCATTTTCGAGAAAAGATCAAGGGTATTTGAACTCTTACTATTTGCATTAGCTGTAACTCCTTTCTTTTGTTTGAAAGAAAATGAAAAACCTGAAATGTTACGTCCCTTTTTATGCTGTTCGTATTTAACAGTAATGTCAGTGTGTTCATTAATTTGAGCAATAGCTAGATTTAGTACCCGATCTTTAAAATTGCCCATTCTTGTGTATTCATCATCGAGAATACCTATCTTGTTTCTAAATTCTGTTAGTTCAATAACTGGTGTTTGACCTGTACTGCGCCAAGCAATCAATAACTCGTATAAACGTACAGCATAAGCACTACTGAGATTACTAATTTGCTGTAACTCATACTTTGTGAACTGTACTTCCAAACGTGTAATAAGGGGAACAATAGCTGGTGCAAAGATCAGCTTTACTGTTGCTTCATCATCGATATATCTAATTTCGCTAACCCAACGACTTAGAACATTCTCAACATTCCCTCTTTTGTTGATCTCTTGATAGCTAAATTGTCGGGCGAATAAGTCTTTACAAGCATCTTTCAAGGCCTGGTAGGCTGTTTGTCTTGCAACATTAAACTGGTTGATATAGCTCTCTGCATGGACTTCTAAAGGATCATTTGCATTAATCCCTTTCCCACTTTCCCTTGCTTCAACAATAGCCAATAAAATTAAACGTTGTTCTACTAAGTCTAAGTTATAGCTTGCGTTGATTAAGGCATTGTCTTTAACAACTAAATCCCGCATCTTATGTATCTACATTATTATTTATGAATATAAGTCTATATTAATAATTATGTAGATTTATGCAAGGTAAACGTAGTTAAATCTACTGAAAATATTTTGTAGATTTATGGT
>NZ_VPEN01000121.1:0-1347 GCF_013417135.1 Acinetobacter sp. YH16051
ACCCCGTGGAAGCGGGTTAGGTTGACTCTGGGCTTCGGTACCAGGGCGGCCAGCCTTGCAATGAAATCCAATGGTTCGAAAATGACGTGCGTGGTGCCGTCCCGGTACGGCGTCTTGAGCTGGTAGCGCACGTTGCCGCCTCGTGTTAACGACAGCCGCTTCTCGGATACCGCCGGGCGGCTGATGTACCGGCACAGCCGTTCGAGCTTCTTGCGTTCATCGGCCCTGGCCGCCACGCCGGCGTGCAGGCTGGACCCGGCTACCTTGCCAATCCCGTCACCGAACGGATCACCACTGGTCGGCAGAGTTTGCAAAGTGAACACCTTTCGCCCCGCCTGTGAACCGACAGCGATACGGTAAGTGATCGAGTGCCCCAGCAGGGGTGTCATCGGGTCGTCATCCACCGCATCCGAGGCCAGATAGCTGTTTTCGACATCCCGTTCCAGCAGGCCTTGCCGTTCCAGATAGCGACCCACCCGGTGGGCGATGGTGTGCGTCAGCTGGGTGAGCTCTGGGCTGGTCGGCGCCTTGACCCAGCGGAAACGCGCTGAGCCGTGGGATTGCTCGACATACACACCGTCGAGAAACAGCATGTGGAAGTGAACATTCAGATTGAGCGCCGATCCAAAACAGAGATGGTTCCACTTGTTTGAACAACTAAAAGCGTATTTATAAGTGATATTCCGCTCTAGTTAAGCCACCTTGTTTTGTTGGGGTAGCTGATCATAGTTAAACTCATTTGGTGTCATTTTGTCTAGACTCGAATGAGGTCGTTTCAGATTATAAAACTCAAAATAAGCACTTCGCATCTGTGATACTGCTATAAGCTTTGAGATACACCTCTTCATATTTAACGCTCCGCCATAATCGTTCAACCATCACATTATCTACCCATCGACCTTTACCATCCATACTGATTTGAATGCCATTTGATTTCAATACATCAATAAATGCATCACTGGTGAACTGACTGCCTTGGTCTGTATTCAATATTTCAGGTGATCCATATTTTTCAATCGCTTCATTTAAAGCCGAAATATAAAAATCCACCTCCATACTAATCGATACCCTATGCGCAAGTACCTTACGGCTATGCCAATCAATCACAGCACATAAATAAACAAAGCCTTTTGCCATAGGGATATACGTTATATCTGTAGACCACACTTGATTACTGCGCTGAATAGCCAATCCTTTGAGCAGATATGGATATTTACGGTGAGCTTGATTAGCCTGGCTTAAATTTGGTTTGCAATATAACGCCTGAATACCCATTTTCTTCATTAAAGTACGTGTATGACGTCGTCCTATATGATGCCCTTGACGATTCAACAAATCACGCATCAT
>NZ_VPEN01000122.1:0-1340 GCF_013417135.1 Acinetobacter sp. YH16051
AGGAGAGCCAGGTCCACAATTATTTTAGGAGTTTTGATAGTGTCAATGTTTGATAAATATAAGGTTGAAACAGATAAGTCATCTGCAACTTGTTCGGCAGAAAAATTATCTAACTCTTTAGGGATAGCCGTCATGATATGAGTTACAGGTAAAATAGAAGCTTATTTCCCCCCATTTTTATAATGGAGGAGCCACCCCATAAGATCACTTAGATTCTTTATTCGCCATGTTAGAGAGTTCTATAATTTTTTTATCATTAGATAAGTCTTTAATTATAGAATCTAATTCCTCACTAAAATCAGATTCTTCTGCTACTTCATCAATTACGGCTATTAAATCATCATAAAACTCATTATCACCAGTTAATTTTTCCCAAAATTCTCTACCAACAAGCACAATATAGTCATGTTTAGATTCTAAATTCTTATAATGTTGACTAATCTCACTTCTCTCACCATAGACAATTCCAACAACCATATCATTGACTTGTAACGCAAGATTATTTGTTCGAGCTAAATTTTTTACAGCTTTAAAATGTTGATGAATCGTCTCCACATCATCTTTATTTATTGTGTTTGGTCCTGATTTAATCTGACAGTATTTTTTTCTACCATCTTGCTGATCTTCATACTCAATATCAATTCCTAATGTCGTACTGCTAAATGTACCTAATACGTCATTCGTAAAATTTTGAATTGCCCCCCCAAAAGTTGTGTTTATGCTCGTACCTAAAATTCGAGGGTAAATTAATGCTTTAGCCATACTTTCAGGGGAAGCATCTCCAGTTAAAAAATTAGCTAAGTATGTTGCAGTAAAAGGATTTATATTAAATTCAGAGGCTTTTTTTAGTTTTTTGGCATTTCGTAAGTGACTTTCCATAACACTTTTTCGAAACCAATCCTTAGCTTTCACTAAAATCTCTTTTTTTTGTGTTTCTGATAACAACATACATGTCCTTATAAATTGGATTTAATTACTGCTTCTAATTATAAGCTTTTATATATATTTTTAATGTTATCAATATCATTAATGAGCAAAAAAATGCCATCTAAACTTTTTATTGCAACAACACTAAACAATTATGAAGAGACTTCATTTAGACGCAATGATCCCTAATTTATGTCAGCCTGAGCGTACAACATTGCTCAAAACTTACCCCAAGGTTTATCCGCAGAAATTGCGGATAATTTCCGAAGTACAGGCATTGATAAAATTTAAAAAATTGCAAAATCGACTACTTTTTAAACAAATTTATTGGCAAGAACTATCAAAACTGCTCATAAAAAAGCCGACTTGTTTCAAAATCGGCTTTTTGGGCATTTTTACATTTTTCTGGTTCT
>NZ_VPEN01000123.1:0-1327 GCF_013417135.1 Acinetobacter sp. YH16051
GCGGAGTGCTTGCTCGGCTCGTTGTTTATCTAATTCTTGCTGTCGTTTCATTTCCGCTTGGCGTTCCAGTTCTAGACGTTTGGTTTCTTGGTTCTTCTGCCATTGATCAAAACCTTGATCGACACGGTTTAAACCACGCTGTAAAACGCTCTCTTTCTGCTGTTTCTGTTGGTCAAGCTGTTGGGCGTTCTGCTGTTTCACATTGTCATTAAAACGGCTGATTTCAGTGTCTATGCCTTGTCTGCGTAATTGGGTGACTTTAGTGCCTTCATGGATGGTGGCTTGTAGTCCGTTATTCTGATCGGCATAGCTGCGGTGGTCTATTTTTTCCTGAAAGCCTGCTCGTTCTAATGCGTGATTGGCTAAATTTGCCCACGTTTCCCGAATCTGTTTAATTTCGTCTTGGGTTGTCCCCATACCAAGGCTTTTTCGTTTGGCGTTACTGAGTTCAATATCGGTTTTGGTGGTCAGAGTGAGTTTATTGTCTGCATTCAATTCGGCTTTTCGGGTTGTGAGCATGATATGGGCGTGATGGTTTTTATCATTACCGCCTTTACTCGGTTCATGGATGGCTAAATCTGCGATTACGTCATAGCGATCAACTAAGGACCTGGCAAAGTCTTTTGCCAAGTCCTTACGTTGATCAGCGTCTAATTCATCGGGTAGGGCGATTACCCATTCTCTAGCGGTTCGGGCATCTTTGCGGTTTTCGGACTGTTCTGCCAAGTTCCAAAGGTCATTACGGTCAATTTCAATATCGAGATTCGAGATAATTTCTGAATGGGCGACACCATCTTTTCTTGTAAAGTCATGGGTCAGCCCTGTGCGTTCATCTTTGAGCTTTTCACCTGCACGATAAGCCATAGATGCAACAGCAGTTCTGCCTGAACTTCGATTAACTGTTTTGGTCGAGCAATGATAAATCGCCATCGCTTAACACTTCCGACTAGCAGGGACGTAATAACCGCATTTTTCACATTCTCTTTTTAGGTTCTGAACTTCTCTTTCTTCTGCATGTTGTGCCATCTGTTCAGGCATCTTATAAGTGCATTCGTGTCCGCAATTTGGACAAAGGTAAAGGTGAGTTTCTCTAAAATTATACCGATACATTTTTATTTACCTTTTGCTTTTTTAAATTGCGTAGCAATTTTTTGGGGTTAAGGGGATTCCCCTTACGCAAACTTTGACTTGGATGAAATCCAAGTCGTAAGTGCGCATTTCATGAAAAACACGATAGCATATTACCCGCTTGAATTTCAATTCATAGGGTCTTATGCTTGAGTGGTTTTCTATATTCCGAAATTAACCGTTATGACTAAATCTGCTG
>NZ_VPEN01000124.1:0-1315 GCF_013417135.1 Acinetobacter sp. YH16051
CTCACTGGTGAAAACGGTATCCTGACACCACTAATCAAACAGCTGACAGAAGCGGCTTTAAATGCTGAAATTGAAAACTATCTGGAAGAAAATCCTAAACCATCCAATCGCAGGAATGGTTACTCTCGCAAGACCGTAAAATCATCCTCCGGTTCATTTGAACTGGAAACACCTCGTGATCGCACTGGTGATTTTGAGCCTCAACTCGTCAAGAAAAATCAAACCAAACTCTCTGAAGAGATCGACAGTAAAGTCATCTCACTGTTTGCGCTCGGCATGAGCTACCGTGATATTCAAAAACATATTGCCGATATGTATGCACTGGATATTTCCGAGGGTGCCATTACCAATATTACAGACAAGCTAATCCCCGAATTACGTGCCTGGCAACAGAGGCCGCTTGATGCCGTATATCCCTTTGTGTGGCTCGATGCCATCCATTACAAGATCAAGGATGAAGGCCGTTATGTCAACAAAGCCGTTTATACCGTGCTGGGATTAAATACCGAAGGCCATAAAGAACTGCTGGGTCTTTACCTATCAGAAAGTGAAGGTGCTAATTATTGGCTCAGCGTACTCACAGATTTGCAGAACCGTGGCATACAAGACATTCTGATCGCCTGCGTTGATGGGCTTAAAGGCTTCCCTGAAGCAATTGCTGCGATATTTCCGCAGACAGAAGTGCAGTTATGTATTATTCACCAAATCCGCAATAGCTTGCGTTATGTGGCCAGTAAGGATCAAAAAGCCTTTATGGCTGATCTGAAGCCTGTTTACCGAGCAGATACCAAGCAGGCAGCTGAAATGGCGCTAGATGAGCTGGAAGCCAAATGGGGGGATAAATACGAGAAAGTCATTCGTTCATGGCGTGAAAAATGGCATTTACTCAGTGCCTATTTCAAATATCCGAAAGCGGTTAGGAAGCCAATTTATACCACCAATGCGGTTGAAGCAGTACATCGCCAATTCAGAAAACTGACCAAAACCAAGGGGGCTTTCCCGAATGAAAATAGCCTGCTGAAATTGCTGTATATTGGCATTCAACAGGCTTCTGAAAAATGGACAATGCCGGTGACAAACTGGGGGCAAACCATCACACAGTTATCGATTTACTTTGAAGGCAGGCTCGATGATATAATTAAACTCTAGCCAATTCGGCTGACACAGAATTTTGAACGCTCTCTAAAAATTTGATTTTGTCCTACTGATATTTTTTAAAAATAGATTCTATAAGACTACATCTGATTTAGATGTAGTTTATAACAAAGGAATTGTAGTCTTATAAGCTCTATAACCCTTATGTAAAAAGCTTTCC
>NZ_VPEN01000125.1:0-1291 GCF_013417135.1 Acinetobacter sp. YH16051
GGTACAGAGCATCCCGAATGGGTGCGAACTTTGGAGCTTTTGCTTTTCAAAAAGTATGAGCGAAGCGAATACATTACAAATGCTTTTGCTTTTAGATTTCACAAATAGGATTAACCAAAAACTGCCCCACGAAGCGAGGAACGAGCTTCAATAGAGTACGAGCTTTAGCGAGTACCTAGGGCAGTTTGCACTCCCCTCTCGAAAGGCTTTTAATTATTTTTAAAGCTTTTAAATGCTTTTAGATAAGCTGAAAACATTGATATGAGAGGACTACAGCTTATATAAGCACACAAATTCTCTTGTATAAGCACACAAATTCTCTTGTATAAGCACACAAATTCTCTTGTATAAGCACACAAATTCTCTTGATTTACACACATAAAATATATAGTGTGTAAATACACATTAATAATAACGTGTATTTAATATGAAGAATGGTTTAGTTGTGAAAGATAATGCATTAATAAACGCCAGTTATAATTTAGAACTAACGGAACAGCGTTTAGTCATGCTTGCAATCATTAATGCAAGGGAATTAGGGCGGGGTATTACGGCAGATAGCAAACTAGAAATACATGCTAGTGACTATGCAAAACTATTTAATGTATCACCTGATGCATCCTACAAAGCCCTGAAAGATGCCGTAAATAATCTATTTAACAGGCAGTTTAGCTATACAGCCGAATATAAAAAAACAGGGAAGGTAGGTATCGTTCGCTCTCGCTGGGTAAGCCGTATTTTTTATGTAGATGATTTGGCATTACTAGAAATTACTTTCGCACCTGATGTAGTTCCTTTAATCACTAGATTAGAAGAACACTTTACAAAATATGAAGCCAAACAAGTTGCACACCTAACCAGTAAGTATGCTACTAGACTTTATGAGTTATTAATCGCTTGGCGTGAAGTTGGTAAAACACCTGTTTTTGAACTACAACAATTACGTAAAAATTTAGGTGTTGAAGATGATGAATATCAACGTATGCACCATTTTAAAAGCCGTGTATTAGAAACTGCCATTACTCAAATCAATGAACATACAGACATAAAAGCCACTTATGAGCAACACAAGAAAGGGCGTACAATTACTGGGTTTTCATTCAAGTTTAAGCAGAAACAACAACCGAAAAAATTAGATTCTAAGCGTGACCCAAACACACCTGACTTTTTTATCAAAATGACCGATGCACAACGCCATTTATTTGCAAAAAAAATGTCAGAAATGCCTGAAATGGGGAAATATTCACAAGGTACAGAAAGCTACCAGCAATTTGCTATCCGTATAGCAGAT
>NZ_VPEN01000126.1:0-1282 GCF_013417135.1 Acinetobacter sp. YH16051
TGATAAACGTCCATTACGTACAGCTCTGTAAATGGTTGATCTATCCACATGAAATTTTTTAGATACTTCACTTAGTGATAACTTAGCCATTTACGGTGTCCTTTTTATTTGATGGCATGTATCCCACTTTTTTTAGATATGGGGATAGTTCTTTGATTTTTTCAGGGTCTTGTAGCATCTCAGCAATACGAACAGCAAATTGAGGATAGCTTTCTGTTCCTTGTGAATAGCGACCCATTTCAGGGAGTTCTGAAAGTTTATTTGCAAACATATGCCGTTGAGCATCGGTCATCTTTGAAGAAAGTTTCAAAGTATTCGGATCTCTTTCTATTGATGTGCTGTCCTTCTTTTTCTGTTTAAAGTTAAAAGAAAATCCTGAAATTGATCGACCTCTTTTGTGTTGTTCATACTTCACTGTGATATCTGTATGTTCGTTAATTTGTTTAATAGCAAGCTCAAGTACACTAGTTTTAAAGCGTTCCATACGCTTGTACTCTGTATCGAGTACGCCAATTCTTTGACGGAAATCACTTAGCTCTATAACTGGAGTAGAGCCAGTACTTCTCCAAGCAATTAATAATTCATATAAGCGAACAGCATAAGCACTACTGAGATTACTAACTTGCTGCAATTCGTATTTAGTGAAATGCTCTTCTAAGCGTGTAATTAAGGGAACTATGGCAGGGGCAAAGATAAGTTTAACTACTGCTTCATTATCTACATATCCAATTTCACTAACCCAACGGGATCTATAGTTCTCAATATTCCCTCGTTCATTTATTTTTTGATAGCTAAATTGTCTTGCAAATAAATCATTACAGGCATCTTTTAATGCTTGATAAGCCGTATTGCGATGTACGCCAAATTGATTGATATAGCCTTCTGCATGTACTTCAAGGGGATCATTAGCATTAATACCTTTCCCGCTTTCTCTTGCCTCAACAATGGCCAATAAAATTAAACGTTGTTCTACTAAATCTAAGTTATAGCTTGCATTAATTAAGGCATTGTCTTTTACAACTAATTCTCTCATGAAGCACCAGTATTATTTATTATGCTATGACACAATAATTAATTTTAGTGCTATAAGCAAGGTAAACGGTGTCATATTGCAAGGTAAACGGTGTCATATTGCAAGGTAAACGGTGTCATATTGCAAGGTAAACGGTGTCATATGAAGTCTAGGAGCCTTCATTTACAATGTTTTTAGCTTACCTAAAAGCATTTAAAAACTTTAAAATAATTAAAAGCCCAAGGAAGGAAAAATTGCCCTTGGTTTTCG
>NZ_VPEN01000127.1:0-1273 GCF_013417135.1 Acinetobacter sp. YH16051
AAGTGGCTTCTTATATTGAGAATTCAACTACTATTCCATTTATTCATATTGCCGATGCAACAGCTACGGAAATTTTAAGTCAAAATATTAAAAAAATTGGTCTGCTTGGTACAGCTTTTACTATGGAACAAGATTTTTATAAAAACAGATTAGAAGAAAAAGGACTTGAAGTAATAACGCCAAATGAAACAAATAGAAAAGTTGTGCACGATATTATTTATAATGAATTATGTTTAGGGGTTATAAACAAAGAGTCTCAAAAGAAATATATCAATGTTGTCGAAGATTTAATATCTTCTGGAGCAGAAGGAGTTATCTTAGGGTGCACAGAGATTTGTATGCTTATTGGAGATATTAAATTTTCAGTCCCTCTCTTTGATACTACTTCTATACATGCAAAAGCAGCTGTAGATTTTGTCTTATCATAAAGTTTCTCTAAAATTAACATAATACACGTTATACGAAAGGCCCTATTTACGGGCCTTTTAATCATCTGATTAACATAAAATCTCTTATACGCAGTGGCGGCTAACGCCACTATACAAGGCAACAGACCATACACTTTTTTTAAAACTTGATCTTGGATCTTACTTTAGTCAGTAGCTGATCAAGCAAATTTTGATTTTTGGATAAGTCCAACAGTAAGCCATTTAATTTTGTTTGGATCTCTTTCGGATCAGTCACCTCACCACTCATAAGATTTTTCAACAAACCACCAATCTTGTTGAAATCCTCCTTTATGCTACGAATTTCCTGAAACGATTGAACATCTATCAAACTTTTGGGCTGATAGCTTAAACCCAAATCACGTGCATATTGAGAAACCGATAAATTAGCCTGAGCAGCATTTGCTTCAATCTGCTTTTTTTCTTCATCAGTTACGACCACTTTAATGATCTTTTGGCGTATCCGTTTTGGCTTTTTCTTTTCATTCATTTTCATCATTTCCATTGTCATTTGGCTATGCCAAAAGCTCCGCAGGACAAGATTCCACGTTGAGCTTGAAAAGCGAATAAGCAGGAGTAATGGGTGTCAAAATGCTAGCATGTTGACCAACATTACACATCTTGCCTGTTTCACCTTAATTAGGTTTCGCACTTAATCGCATATAATCGCACATAAAAGAGATTAAAAGCTTATAAAATTTTATAATCGCACTTAAAAGCATATAATTGCATATAAAAGCTCTTGATCGCATATAATTGCACTTAATCGCATATAATTGCACTTAATCGCATATAATTGCACTTAATCGCATAAAAATAGGAATGAG
>NZ_VPEN01000128.1:0-1273 GCF_013417135.1 Acinetobacter sp. YH16051
CTGATGTTTCTTGGCATAGTTGTAAAGATACTTCCAGAGATTTTCAGTCAATATGTATTTGTCTTCTACTTCCTTTTCTAACACGTCCTGTATGGTCGGACGGACTTCAGGGAAGAGTTTACTGATATTTTTCAGGGAAAAGTCGCCCTTGATATCCAGGCTGCGTTTGAAGCCTACCAGTACAATACGCTCACGGTGCTGGGGAAGGAAGTTCTTGCCGTCAATGATTTTTGGATCATTCGGACCACTCGCGTCAGCATCTGCAACATCATAGCCCAGCTCGTCCAGCGTCTTCATGATGATACGGAAGGTATTTCCCTTGTCATGGCTTTTCAGGTTCTTTCCATTCTCGAGTACGAAAATAGCTGGCTGTTTTGCTGCAATAATACGTGCCACATCAAAAAACAGTGTTCCTTGTGCTTCACATTCAAAACCATGTGCCTTGCCGAGGGAGTTCTTTTTTGAAACACCTGCCAGAGAGAACGGCTGGCATGGGAAACCGGCCAGTAGTACCTCATGATCCGGAATTTCGTTATCAATATGTTCATAAGCTTCATTGATGTCTATATCCGGATCTTCAGTCAGCGTAACCTGTCTGATATCTTCGTTGAATTTATGATGTTGAGGATCACAGTACCAGTTGGCCTTGTAGGTCCGGATGGCTTCCTTGTTCCATTCGCTGGTAAAAACGCATTGTCCCCCTATTTCCTCAAATCCCTTCCTAATCCCGCCAATCCCGGCAAACAGATCAATAAAACGGAATTTATAGTCCGGATGGTGTGCTGGTGGCTTCGGTAGCATCTTTTGCTGAAGCATCTCCACTTCGCCCTCACTGAGTGCCCGTGGTGCACTCTTTCCATTGAGCCATTTATTCAGCGTTTCACGGGTCCAGTCATACTGTCCAACCCTGCGAAGTATTTCAGCAACAGTTTTCTGGTCGTATGACTCCAAGACCTGATTGACCAGCATTTTGTGCTCTTCAATTTTCTGTTTTTCCTGGGTTAGGTACTTTTCATGCAGGTCATCGGCTTGGGAGAGAAACTCTTTCATCTATAAATCTATATTTGGGTATTTTGAGTGATACTTTATCACTCATTTGACCCAGATATAAGCTAAAACATTCATTGTTGCTCATAAAACATCCATTAAAAAGCTGATAGGGGAAAAGCAGCCCTGAATGTAGGTCCAACTGGGCCTTGAGCTTTGTATTTTGCAGTAAACGTCTGATCTGACGTTGTGCACTATGAAGTAACTGAGCAGACTCGGTTTGAGG
>NZ_VPEN01000129.1:0-1271 GCF_013417135.1 Acinetobacter sp. YH16051
AGTCCAAAAGGGTTTAGGTAAACCGGCATCAAACCAGGATAAAGCGGCATCTTCTTTGTCATCGTCAAAGACAAAGTAAATTGTGGTCAGGGGTGAATTTATCTGAATGTAGGGCTTTTTAACCGCGATGGATTTAGTACGGATGAGCATGTAGCCAGGCTTCTCATCCATGCAATATGGTTTATTTGGTAGACTCTCGAATAGATCGAGTTGCTGCTGTGTCCCCAATTCCGTTCTAAATTTAGTCAGTGTCGAGTGACTTTTTGTATAATTCATGGGTTTACACTTTAGTAAACCGCCTTTTGTTCTTTGCATATACTAAATTTGTGGTATATGATTATAACAAACACAAGACGGATTCATCTCCTTATTGTTGTTAAAGATACGAGCCTCGATTGATTCCATTCCGCCAAGTTTGAAAATCATCGGGGCTTTCTTTTGTAAGAATATAACTAATCAACAAAAAATTTCAATCAATAAAACTATATAAAATAATAAATTATCAAGATAGTTACGTAAGTTGCGCAAGTTAAATAATCTTATTATTTATAAACTATTGATCTAAATAGAAAACTTTATATAATGAATTTTAAATAAGTTACGTAAGTTAAATAATCAAGATGATAATTTTAGTTGGTGGTGAAAAAGGAGGGTCCGGTAAAAGTTGCCTCGCCCAAAATTTAGCTGTGTATTTACAAGCGAAAAAGAGAGATATTTTATTATTGGATGCTGATCCACAAGGTACTACTACTGATTGGATTAAAGAACGTGATGACAACAATAAAGTAGAAAGTATTCCTTCAGTACAAGCTGCTGGGAATATCCGTCAAATATTATTAGACCTGTCTAAACGCTATCAAGACATTATTATCGATGCAGGTGGTCAAGATTCTGAGGCTTTACGTTCAGCAATGACTATTGCAACTCATATGTTATTGCCATTTCGTCCTAAAAGACGTGATCTAAAAACATTGGTTCATGTTGAAAAGTTGATCCGATTAGCCAAAGCTGTAAATCCAGAGCTTTATACTCGAGCAGTTATTACTCAATGTCCAACTTTACCAAGTCAGTTTCAAAGAATATTAGACGCTAAAGAAGCATGTGAATCTTTTGATTTGATTCCACTTAACAATTTTACGTGTAATCGAAATATCTATGATGATGCTGATGAAAATGGATTATCTGTCTTTGAAATGTCATCTGATGAAAAAGCTAAACAAGAAATTGAACAAATTGCTAAAGAGTTTTTAGGAGATCTTTAATGGCACTTA
>NZ_VPEN01000012.1:0-59117 GCF_013417135.1 Acinetobacter sp. YH16051
CTGGCTCATCAATTTTCTGACTTAAATTTCGCTCAAATAAACTTCGAGTAATTTAAACCAATCAATCAATGAAATATGTTCGATCGATCAATCAGTAAAAATCCACACAAGTTGTTCTTCATAATCTTTTAATGATCTTCTCGATGCTTCGTCAGCATCAAGCTAGGTCGGCTATATTACGCTTTATTTCTAAAGTGTCAACTGGTAATTTAAATTATTTTAAACTTCCTTTCTAAAACCCTACTCAATCATTCTCAACCAAGTCATTGTTTTATCAGAAGTTTTAATCCTTATCACCGCCAATGGATGTGCATTATAGGGCAAATATTTCGCCATGCAACCCCTCTTTTTAAGTTTTATCAGTTTTTTAATCCAAACGGTTAATTATTCAGCAAAACACTTCACTTTTCCACAAAATACTGTTTATTTCTTTTTCTTGATCATAAAAGGTTCAGGATTCATAACTACATCTGGCATTTTTTCTGGCTGATCATGTTCCTGCCATTTCAGTGCGCGGCAGTCGATATATTCACAATAGCCTCCTTCTCCTTGTTGTTGATCTCCATTTATAGCCAACTGATATTGAAAACTTCCGACATAACCTGCTGCAGCCCCAAATTTAAAATCACCACGACTCTGCGCCTGTAAATGAATTGAGGTGCCATCTTCATCTTGATAACGCCATTCAAACTCACGTGGCAAATACATACACTGACCTGTTGGCGTTTTTACTTTTGGATAAACCCGTTGAATATTAAATTGTACTTGCCCATCAAATACCCGAGTTTGCTCCGTGTTCGCATTTCGCAGATAGATTCGAGATTGCAAAATTCGATTCAACACATCACGACTTTGTAGCAATATCATTTGTTGCTGATGATTCAGATTAATCACTTGATAGCAAAAAAATGCCACAGCGAAATAAGGAAACTGGATTGAGCGGGCAAACTCAAAACTACCCAATTGCTCAATCTGAAAATGCTGATCTTTATAGCGCACACTACCCTGACACTGACACAGCAAAGACCAATGTTCTGCCAAATTCATTCGCAATTTAGTGAAATATGAAATTGTAGAGCTTGTGGTGATCTTTAAATCAAAGCTAAGTTCGCTATCTTCACGTTGAATATGAAATTGCGGAAAGTGTCCAGTAATGCGCTCTTTATTGGCAAACTGAAAATACTCTGCAGTAAATACGCAATCATGTTGTATTGAATAATGATTGGACTGCCCCACCATGTGTGGGCTGCTACTACAAAGAATACTGGCTGTGTCTAAAGCTGAGGTTGTAATCACATTTTCAGGGCGCAGCATTGCGGTATTTAGGCTGCCCAATAAACCAATAAAGTTGAGATAATGTAAGGGTGCAGGCAAATTAGGAAGAATTAAGCCCTGATAGATAAATTTATAATGATGTTTTGGGGCGTGATAAGGCAGTTTGGCGGTTGCCGCAGGAGTTTGATTGAGTTGTTTGGAACGATCGAGAAAATCTTGAAACAGCTGCATATCAAACTCCTTGTGAGTTGATGCTTTTATGAAAGCTTAATTAACTCACTGCATTTTTTCTTGCCATAAAAGTGGTCACAAAACCTGAAAGTGCATAAATAATTGAAATCACTAAAATTCCAACAGGAATATTATAAGTCATGGCTGCAAGGATAAATACTGCGATTGGCAATACAAAAAACGGCACACGCTTACGATCAAAGGTTTTAAATGAATAATATTTAATATTGGAAATCATCAACAATCCTACTGCAATAATAATCACAGCATTGAGGATTTGTAGACCAATTTCACGAATATCATACAGTTCAGGAAAATCCCGTCCTACCCAAACCAGCGACACGATAATCAGCGCAGCCAAAGGACTTGCAACACCAATAAAGTAGCGTTTATCGACCACACCAATTTGCACATTAAAACGCGCCAAACGGAATGCGGCACAAGCCGTATAAACAAAGCAAGCCGCCAAGCCGATACGACCTAAATCATGCAAACTCCAGCTATACATCAAAATCGCAGGTGCAACACCAAAGGCGAGCATATCGGATAATGAATCAAACTGTTCGCCAAATGGACTTTGCGCACCAATCGCACGTGCCACACGACCATCTAAACCATCAAACAATGCTGCTAGAAAAATGGCATAAATCGCTTGGCTAAATTCGCCATTCATACTGGCAATAATGGAGTAAAAACCCGACAGCAAGGCTGCCGTGGTAATCAGGTTTGGCCACAGATAGATACCACGACGTTTCACCTTTTGCCCTTCACGGGTATGTTCTTCTTCCACCACTTCAAATGTAATTCCGTCATGCTCAAGATCACGGGAACTATATTCTCCTTCGGGTTTGGATGTGTTTGTCATTATTTTGTGTCCTAACTGTAACCTGAACGTCTATTTAAATTTTTTATTCGCCAACTAACCAACGCACTGCAGCATGTCCACCATGTTCTTGCATACGCAAGTGCGGGAACAACCATTGCAGGGCTTCATCTGCATCTTCAGAGAATTTCCATGGTGGATTAATCACCAATAAACCACAACCGTTTAAGCCCACAGGAGTATCGTCAGGCCACACACAAATTTCACAAATGAGTTGACGGCGAATCCCTGTTTTAAACATTTTCTTTTCAAAACGTTCAATCATGGCGCGGTCTTTAATTGGATACCACACCGCAAATACGCCTGTTGGCCATTTTTTATGTGCAGCTGCCAATAATTCAACCAACTGAGGGAAATCTTTACGTTCCAATTCATACGGTGGATCAATCATCACCAAACCGCGTTTTTCTTTTGGTGGAATGACGCCCAATAAACCTTCGTAAGCATCACGCTCATGTAAACCTGCGCGTTTGTCACGAATGTTATGACGCAATTGCTGGAATACATCGCGCTGCATTTCAAAAATAGTTGCTTTGTCGATGTCACGCATACCTTGTAAAGCAAACCATGGCGAACCAGGATATGCACCTTGCCCATCCGTTTCACGCATTGCTTCAACCAGTTTTAAATACTGCTGTACGCCTTCTGGTGCCTGACGTTTGATTGAATCATCTAGTTTCACTAAACGATGAATACCATTTAAAAATTCGCCCGATTTTTGTGCAGGTGCTAAAGATAAGTCATATTTACCCGCACCGCCATGTGTATCGACATAGCGATAAGGTTTATCTTTGGCATTTAAACGTGTCAGAATTTGCAGCAATAAAACATGCTTCATGACATCGGCAAAGTTGCCCGCATGGAAATGGTGACGATAATTCATGTTTGGTTCATTCCTAAAATCAACCGACATTTTAGCATGAAAAAAAGTTTCATTCAGGAGCTTGTATTCCTCTAAAATAATCAGCTTGTCTTGCATTTTGTCTGAGTATCTATTTTATGGACGCCACACTGCTTCCAAAATCTTGGAATATTGATCAAATTCTTGAAGATTTAGATTTGCATGGTTTTGCCATGTTGGATGATGCCTATTCACCTGAATATCAACAACAAGTTCTCGCAGAGTGTAGTCAAAATTTAGATCAATTTCGTGAAGCAGCCATTCAAAATGGTGTGGTCAGCAAAATTCGCAGTGATCATATTTTATGGATTCACGAAAATTTAAGCATTGCACAACAACATACCCAAACCCTTTTGACTTTGGCCGAACAATTCAATCAGGCATTTTATTTAGGGATTCGTGAGGTCGAAGCGCATTTTGCCAGCTACCAAGCAGGTTCTTTTTATGCCTTGCACCGCGATAACCCACAACAAAAAAATGATCGGGTGATTTCTGCTGTCTATTATTTACACCCTGAATGGCAGACAGATTGGGGTGGACAACTACGTTTACAAGACAAACATGGAGCATGGCAAATTATAGAACCACGCCCAAATCGGATTGCAATTTTCCAAAGTGATTTATTGCACGAAGTTTTGCCTGCGACACAGCAACGTCTTTCCATTACCGCATGGCTACGCAGCGGCAATCAACTTTGGTAAAAACAGACCGCATTTTTCAGACTATTGGCTTTAAAACTGTAAATTTGCCCCGATGTAGAGCAAATATTGCTATCAGGAATTCACCCATGCGCAACTCGACTCAACAGCTTATTCAACGTATTGGGGAAACCGACCAACTTTTTTTACAAGGCAATACGCCTGAATTGGCATTAGAACGTGCCGATTTACGCTTACAATTGGTGAGTTTGAGCAAGTTACGCCAAGAACAGATTTACTTTTTGCAAGAAGCCATTGTGCTGTTGGAACAAGGTCGGATTGAATTTGAAGAAATACCGTTGACGCTGTATATCAACTTGTCTTTGCATTTAGCCAAAGCCTATATGATGTATTTTGAGCTGACCCGCGATGCAAAATACGCCTTAATTACCCAACAAATTTTAAAAGCCATGACTCATTATGCACATGGAGATATTTTCTTTTTCTTGGCTTATGCCAGCGCCAGTAAAAATGAAAGTGCACTGTGTCGCCACTGGTTAGGCAAGTACAGTAAAACTGCCGAATTTGATTTGGAACTCTTACAAATTCACCCTGCCTTTAACGCCTATCAAACCGAAGTCTGGTTTAAACAAATTCTCAAAAGCAGAATGCATTAAAAAAACGCCTCGTTCTGAGGCGTTTTTAATGAAAACATATTAAATATGACGATGACTTAAACCTAAACAGCTTGTAAACGATAAGCATCTAAATGCAATTGTTGATTGAGTTCATCAATCCAAATGGCCCAATCATCGTCTTGTACCAAATGACTGATTAAAAATTCACGTTGTGATTTATTCCAAAACGGCGCTTCATGTAAATTAATATGTGCAGGTAATTGATGCGTACGTACATACAGTTCAATGGCTGCAGGGCTGCTGGCTAAACCGAGTTGGCTGAATAACATGGCTAATGATGGAGTATTTTGCATGAGCACCTTGCCCCCTTTTATTAGTTTCGTTGTAATTCCTTATTCAACCAACTTATAACACTTTGTATAAAAAACCCAGTCTTCCGACTGGGTTTGTTGTATCTTTTTGTGAGCACGCAGTTTACTGGCGCTTTTTAGATGAAAAGTATTTGATTTAACTTAAAAACTTTTAACTTAAATACCGATTAAACACTCGGATGTTGATCACTATGTAATTGCTCATTTAAGGTTTCAATCACAATGGCCCAATCATCATCTTTTTTCCAATGGCTTTGCAAAAATTGGCGCTGCCCTTCCGTCCAAAACTCGGCACAGTGTAATTTGGTTTCTGCAGGTAATTGATGCTCACGAATAAATTGATCAATTGCTGCATCGTCAGCATCTAGACCCAATTGTTGAAATAACAGTTCTAAAGTCGGTTGTTGGTCAAACATGGCATCCTCCTTTGATTCGTCTTGTACTTTTAATGACCTTAACCTGCTTCGAGCCGCAATTCAGCAGCAGCCGAGTTGCAGCATGTTATTTTTTGTACGATGCGATATACCTGAAGCATCCCACTCAATATTCTTAACACGATGACAGGCAACAAAAAAGCCAGTCAATGTAAACCGACTGGCTTTCATCTACTTAAATTAAAAGTTAGCAACCTGTTAGTTTTTCAGGCTGTGGCTTTTCATTTGGAAAGAAGATTGGGCGCAATTTCACACCAATGGCATTCCCCATAAATGCAAATACTAGCCATAACCAACCATGCACGCTTCCTGATGCAATACCGCTAAAGTAAGCACCGATATTACAACCGTATGCTAAACGTGCGCCATAGCCAAGTAATAGACCGCCAACAACTGCTGCAACCAATGAGCGACGTGGAATATTAAAGTTAGGCGCAAACTTGCCTGCCAAACTCGCTGCAAGCAAAGCACCTAGCATGATGCCAAAATTCATCATCGAGGTAATGTCATGCCAAAGTGAATTGGCTAGGGCTTTAGCATTGCCAGGTTGTTGCCAGTAATCCCAAGCACTTACATCCATTCCTGCAAAGGTCGCCACTTTTGCAGCCCAAACTGCAAGCGCAGAGGTTACACCCCACGGACGACCTGCCAAGGCCAAGGTAGCAAAGTTAAGCAGGGTTAAAATAATGCCGCCCCAAATCAACGGCCAAGGGCCTTTCAGAAAGCGCTTCCAACCATGGTACTGACTTTGTGGCTCTGCTTCTAAACTGCCATGGCATTTCTTTTCAACCCATACTGTCACGGCTGCAATTAACGCAAAAATAACGAAACTCAACAGCAGCGCTGGAATCACACCGAAGCTTTCTACAATAGAAATGGGTGCTAAATGTGGTAGGTTAAACCACCAATCTAAATGTGATGTTGCAATCAACGAACCTAAGCAGAAGAAAAATAGCGTAACCAACATACGCGCACTGCCACCGCCTACCGTGTATAGCGTACCCGATGCACAGCCACCCCCCAACTGCATGCCAATACCAAAAATAAAAGCACCAATCATGACCGACATCGACACAGGATTGACATTGCCCTTGACGGGATTGCCAAACAACTCACCTGCACCTAAAGCAGGAAAGAACAACAACACCGCCAAGCCCAGCATAATCATTTGAGCCCGCAAACCACGACCACGACGTTCTTTAATAAACACACGCCAGCTAGAAGTAAAACCAAAAGAGGCGTGATACAACGTCATCCCCAAAGCACCACCAATTAAAAATAACAGTGCTTGATTTAGACCCACGATTTGATAGGCGCCGATAGTACCGACAACAAGTAAGATAAAAGCCACCCAAACCGAAACATTCGATCTATGGGCACTTGCAACAATAACTTGACATGACAGAGAGAAGATTTGAAAAAGGAAACCCGCGTATTCTAAGCAATTTCCCCTACCGTGCAGGTCAATCGACCTATTTTATAGTCGCTTATCCATTCTGATATTTGATAAGCAATATGAGCTTAGCTGATGATAGGCTTTTAATTGCAAAGATAAAATCAAGCGCAAAAAAAATGCCAGTCAACTTTTAGGTTGACTGGCATCACTCCCGAAGGAGTTTTAACTTAATCTAGCAGATTAAATTATTTAATCATGTCAGCAATTGCTGCGCGTTCTTCTTCAAGTTCGTTTAACGTGAAGTTGATACGCTCACGGCTGAACTCGTCGATTTCAAGACCTTGAACGATTTTGTATTCGCCATTTTCGCAAGTTACAGGGAAACCGAACATTACGCCTTCAGGAATACCGTAAGAACCGTCAGAAGGAATACCCATAGTTACCCATTCGCCGTTTGTGCCAAGCGCCCAATCACGCATGTGGTCAATTGCAGCGTTTGCAGCAGATGCAGCAGAAGATAAACCACGTGCTTCGATGATCGCAGCGCCACGCTTACCAACTGTAGGAAGGAATACGTCTTTGTTCCATTCAGCATCGTTGATTTTGTCTTTTAAGCTTTCTCCATTTGCAGTTGCAAAACGGTAGTCAGCATACATTGTTGGAGAGTGGTTACCCCAAACTGTCATTGTTTTGATGTCAGAAACAGCAACGCCAGCTTTTTGAGCAAGTTGAGTTAACGCGCGGTTGTGGTCAAGACGTAACATTGCTGTGAAGTTTTTCGCTGGAAGATCTGGAGCAGATTTCATTGCGATGTAAGCATTCGTGTTCGCTGGGTTACCAACAACTAGAACTTTAACATCACGGCTAGCAACTTCGTTAAGTGCTTGACCTTGACCAATAAAGATTTCACCGTTTACTTTAAGAAGGTCAGCACGCTCCATACCAGGACCACGTGGACGAGAACCAACCAATAACGCGTAGTCAGCATCTTTAAATGCCACTTTAGGATCATCAGTACCGATCATGCCAGCCAATAATGGGAAAGCACAGTCGTCAAGTTCCATCATTACGCCTTTAAGCGCAGCTTGAGCTTTCTCAAAAGGAACTTCTAATAATTGAAGGATAACTGGTTGGTCTTTACCCAACATTTCACCGCTAGCGATACGGAATAATAGGCTGTAACCAATTTGACCAGCAGCGCCAGTAACGGCAACGCGAACAGGTTGCTTCATGTAATTATCTCCAATTGAGAGGATAGTCAATGCGATTAAATAGCTGTTCTATCTAATCTTAATAATCATAAACGCGAAAGATTGTACTCCAATCATTCAGCGGATGCATGCAAAAGCGCATCAAATTCCACAAAAGTCTGATAGAAAATATGAATAAAATTTCTCAAAAAGCTTAAAATTCAGAAATTACAGTCACCTAGCAAACTAGTAAGAACCTTTAATGACAAACTGATTCGGGCAATTTGATTCAATCGCTGCACCGCACTGCTTATAGCGTCCTTCGGTGTTATAACAAATTTTGATTTCAGTTAAATAACTTTTACCTTGATGGTTAGAGCACTGAAAATGCACGCTTTTTGATGACATACCTGAATTGGACTTGAGAAACAAACTCCGTAGTTGTGACAATTGCACCGTCTGCGTGTCTTGGCCTGTCAATACCGAAGGCACGTTCATCCGATCTGCATTATTAATAATCATGCGAAAATACTGACTGGCATTCATGGGCACACAGCCGCCAATACCTTGCCACAATTGTATCCGTGCAGCTTCATCAGGCATGACTCGCGCCACTACCTTCGCTTGTAGCGGCGGTAACTTTGCCGATGAATGGGTGCTACATTCACGCGTGGCTACTTCGGGATATAAACCCTCAATATTCAGTGAGTAACCTTCTAAACATTTACGCTTTTTGCTTTTGCTCGAATCGATTAAACACACGGCGGGCGTCATTTGCACGGACATCACATAGCCTTGCACGGGGGCAGAAAATGTATTTTGCGTACACAAAACCAAAGCTGTACCACTCAAACCGAGCAATGTAACTTGAATTGGCTGTAAAACTGTACTCATCCACATTTTCAATGCTTCAGCCCCCTAAATTCTTATACACCCAATGACTCACGCATCTATATATCAACACGCATGATCATCTAACTGTATCACTTGTAACATTTTCCTAAGGTGTATTCCGAGATGGAATATGTTGCATACGGCTACTCATTGATTGTCCACCCTGCCCCAACAGCACACCATAGTGCGTGGCATTGGTCATGACATGCTTGACATAGTCACGTGTTTCCAACAAAGGAATGCTTTCAGTATATTGGTCTGCCGCAATTTGCTGAAACTCTGGCTGCCAACGGCGTGCACGATTTGGCCCGGCGTTGTATCCTGCTGTGGCCAGCACAGGGCTATTGCTTAATTGTCGCTGAATGGTCGACAAATAAAATGTACCGTAGCGGATGTTGGTATTCATGTCACTGAGTGCAGCAGGATTATAAGTTTCACCCATTTGTCGTGCAACCAAACGTGCCGTGTCTGGCATAATTTGCATGAGTCCACCTGCACCTACATGCGAACGTGCAGTAGTATTAAAACGGCTTTCTTGACGCATCAAACCATAAGCCCAAGCAGGGTCAATACCTGCATTTTGACTGTGGCTCACAACATAATTACGATGTGGCATAGCATAACGGTAACTATAGTTGTGCTTATTCACAGTACGATCTGCTGCATAAATGGCACGATCATACCAACCCATATCGGTTGCACGCTTAGCCGCTGCTAAAATCAAACCATCATCCTGTCTTAAATACGCCTGACGTACCGCCCAGTTCCATTCACGGTTGACATAATTGGCAGGTGCATTAATTTCACGCAAAGTAAAGGCACGGTTAAAGTGAATATCTTGATTCAAACGCTGTAAGTCATTGGTACTTGGTTGCGTATTCGCAGGAATCGTGTTGTAGGTTTGCCCAAGACGATCTTTTGCCAACAAGTTGTGATAATCATCACCCTGCGCCAATTTTTTATAAATATTTTGTGCACTACGTTTCGACGCTGCATCATTGCGTTGTTCTGAAGCACGTGCCAACCAATATTGCCAACGATCTTCCTGTTTTTGAGTCACACTCATGCTGTCTACAGCACGAATCACACTTTCCCATGCGCCAAAACGAATCGCCTGACGGGCATAAATTTCTGCTTCTTCGGGACTAAAAGGTAAGCCATAACTGGCGTCTAAGGCACTTAACACTTCACGCTTAAAATTGTTTTTCATGACTGTAGTGCCGCCAATATATCCCACAGCACGATACAAGGCTTTTTGTACCGATTCTGGCGCACCTTCTGCACTGCGTTTTAGTGAAGAAAGTGCCGAGTCTAAATCGCTATCGGCTAAACGTCCGATCGCATAAATAAGATAGGCATGGTCTTCGTTGCTTGCTTTAGGCGCAGACCACAAATAATTCAGTGGATTGGCTTGAATGCTGTTCAATTGTGCCAAACTGATATTCATACCTAAACTTTGCGCAGTCGCTAAAGCGAGCCCTGACTGCCCTGCACGCAATTGTGCCCATAAGCGTTGCTGTTTATCTTGCTGAGTCATAATTGGACTAGAGAGCATCATTCGACCTAGACCTGTACAAGATTCAGGTTGTGAGTTCGTGGTCAACCAAACATCTTTAAATTCCGCGACCACCAAAGGATCACCCGAACGGGTACGAACTTGTGCCATGGCACAGCTTTCGGCCTGATCAGCATTACTCACATAGGCAAGCACAGGTTGTGCACTGCTAAAATCGGCCTGTTTCACTTTTTCTTCGATGTAATCGGCTGCGAGTTTTTCTGCCATCGCTGATTGTGGATGGCGCTGTGCAAACTGAACAATTGCACTGGCAGGTTGCATGCCCAAATTGGTGTTCAATGCCCAGTATTCAGGATAGTAGCCCAAAACATCATTTTGCATGGCATATTGATACTGCTGCAATAAATCGAGATCACCTGAATTGGCTGCACGCAGTGCATCATTAAACTGTTCATTTGCGGCATGCGTACCCGTCATCACGGCAAGCGAAACCAGACTTAGCACAAGCTTTTTCGTTAATTTATTATTTTGTTTCATCATTTGCAGCATTCGCTTGCCTTCAGTCATTTACTTCTGCCTCGAGATCCGCATCCAATCATTCAGCTTAGTTTAATTAGTCTAGAACCCAAGTTGTGTTCTGTTATGTAACCTTCTGATTAGACGATATTAATCTTGAAATCAAACTGCCAACAATTTTACTCCACATTTCAAGTATGTGATGCTTGGATTAAAGTCTGTCAGTTTATCTTGAATTCCTGCTAAAATACGCCCCTTTGTTTTATCTATTCCGTTTATTTTTTTAAACGAACACGTGAATTATCTCTTAGGAGCCTACATGACGGTTCAAACCTTCATCCCGAATGGTGCCCAAGCTGCCTCAGAAAACACTGTTACCCAGCCACAGCACACCCCAGCCGACGGTTCAGTCAAAAAACTGTATATCGAAACGCAAGGGTGTCAGATGAATGAGTATGACAGTCACCGTATGGCAGACCTTTTAGGCGATTCTCACGGCTATGTACTGACCAGCAACCCTGCTGATGCCGATATTCTGCTCATGAACACCTGTTCGATTCGTGAAAAAGCGCAGGAAAAGGTGTTTTCTGAATTAGGTCGCTGGCGTAAGCTGAAAGAAAAAAATCCTGATTTGGTGATTGGCGTAGGCGGTTGCGTCGCTTCTCAGGAAGGTGACAACATTCAAAAGCGTGCCCCGTATGTGGATATGATTTTTGGCCCACAAACCTTACACCGTTTACCGCAAATGCTTGATCAACACCACGATCAGGTCGAAAAACCAAAGAAAGAAAAAATCAAACTGGTGGATATTTCTTTCCCAGACATCGAAAAATTCGACTTTTTACCTGAACCGCGTGTTGAAGGGTTTAAAGCTTTTGTGTCGATTATGGAAGGCTGTTCAAAATACTGTTCTTTCTGCGTAGTGCCTTACACGCGCGGTGAAGAAGTTTCACGTCCTTTAGATGATGTCTTAGCTGAAATTGCGACTTTGGCCGAAAAAGGCGTGCGTGAAATTAGCTTGCTCGGTCAAAACGTAAATGGCTATCGCGGTGAAACTTTTGACGGTAAAATTTGTACTTTTGCCGATTTACTGCGTTTGGTTGCCGAAGTACCTGGCATTGGACGAATTCGCTACACCACATCACATCCGCTTGAATTTAATGATGATTTGATTCAATGCTACCGTGATTTACCGCAAATGGTGTCGCATTTACACTTGCCTGTGCAAAGTGGTTCGAATGATGTGTTACAAGCCATGAAACGTAACCACACCATTGATGTGTATATCGACAAGATTGCCAAGTTACGTAAAGTACGCCCAGACATGCACTTATCTAGCGACTTTATTATTGGCTTCCCGGGTGAAACCGATCAAAACTTTGAAGAAACTTATCAGTTTATTCAAGATATGGATTTTGACCACTCGTACAGTTTCATCTATTCAAAACGTCCAGGTACGCCTGCATCTGAACTTGAAGACACCACACCTGAAGATGTGAAAAAAGAACGTTTAGCCAAAGTTCAACAATGGATCAAACAATCTAGTATTGATAAGACCGATGCCATGCTTGGCACGGTACAACGTGTCCTAATTGAAAATGTTTCCGACAAAGACCCGAACATTTTAGTGGGTACGGCCGACAATACACGTTTAGTAACATTTATTGGTGACCCTGCTTGGGTCGGACGCTTTGCGGAGATTGAGATTACCGAGATTAAAACTTTGAATTTAGTTTACGGTGAACTCTTGAATCTTGAGCCTGACGTGGCGTAATGTAGGAGCTAAAGTCCAATAACAGATTAAGGAATTCTCTTGACTGCAGCGATTCGACGTACAGTAACTTTTCCTGGCATTTCAATGGAACGTCTAAAAAGCATGCTCGGTGCTTATAACGGACATTTGAAACAAATCGAACAACGTCTAGACGTCCAAATTTCTCATCGTGGTGACGCCTTTTTTATAGATGGGGAAATTGATGCAGTTGAACGAGCCGAAACGCTCTTGCAACGCCTGCATGAAGAAGCGGAAAGCTCTGCACAAATTAGTGCAGACACGCTCCACATGATGATTCAGGGCAGTCAGACTGACCGTGAATTACAATCGGATGATGGGCAAGAGCATACTGGATTGGATGCTGTTTGGTTGCAAACCCGCAAAGGGCGCATTAATCCACGCGGTGCCAACCAAAAGCGTTATGTGCAACGTATTTTGCAAAGTGATATTTCATTTGGTATTGGCCCTGCAGGTACGGGTAAAACCTATTTGGCTGTTGCCGCTGCCGTAGATATGTTGGAACGCAATGAAATCCAGCGGATTCTATTGGTGCGCCCTGCGGTTGAAGCGGGTGAAAAACTGGGCTTCTTACCGGGTGATTTAACCCAGAAAATTGACCCGTATTTGCGTCCCCTTTATGATGCCCTGTATGAAATGCTCGGCTTTGAAAAAGTTGCTAAGCTGATTGAACGTCAAGTGATTGAAGTTGCACCACTGGCGTATATGCGTGGTCGTACCCTCAACCACTCTTTTGTGATTTTGGATGAAGCCCAGAACACCACGCCTGAACAGATGAAGATGTTCCTGACCCGTTTAGGGTTTGGTTCACGTGCAGTGATTACCGGTGATGTGACTCAGGTGGATTTACCACGTGGTCAGCAGTCTGGTCTGGCACATGCCTTACGTGTGATTGATAAAATCCCTGAAATTCATATTACTCGTTTCCATTCTCGTGATGTCGTGCGTCACCAGCTGGTTCAGAAAATTGTTGAAGCCTATGAAGGCTGGGACAGTGAGCAACAGCGTTTAAGTGCCGAAGCGCGTGCAGAACGTAAAGCGCGCCAGGAAGCATTAATTGCGGAAAATGATGCCGCAGCAGATGCACAGCACTAATCGCTGTGCGCTCTGCAACCTACTGAAGTATTAAGGATTCATTTTGAAATTAAGTCTCAGCCTGCAACAGGACATTCAAGCGCCTGAGCTGGTGTTAAAACGTGCCTATCTGAAAAAAGTAGTCGAAACCACTTTAAGACATATAGACACCCAAAGTGATTGTGAAATTGGAATTGCCTGTGTCGATCATGCCGAAAGTCACAAGCTCAATCTGGAATATCGCAAAAAAGACAAATCTACCAACGTCTTGTCTTTCCCAAGCGATTTACCCGATGAAATGGCACAAGTTTTGCCGAGCTTCCCTATTGGGGATTTGGTAATTTGTATTCCTGTGGTTTTACAGGAAGCTGCAGAACAAGCCAAAACACCATTAGCGCATTTCACTCACATGCTAGTACATGGCACGCTGCACCTTATGGGCTATGATCATGAAACCTCAGATGAGGATGCCGAAGAAATGGAAGCTTTAGAAGTTGAGATTCTTGCCAAGTTGGGTTTGGATAATCCATACATGGAAAGAGATTGAATTTTAAGTTTTAGAAAATCATAAAAATAGCGGGCTAAGGCTCGCTTTTTTGTTTAAAACTACTCCCTCCCAATGGGAGGGAGAATATTCATTAGAGTCCCATGATTGCTAAATACCAGAAGAACATTGCTGCGTAAAGCAGAGAGTAGATTCTTGTTACTTGTCCACAAAGTCCTCTCTCCCTTTGGGAGAGAGCCAGAGAGAGGGAAAAACTAGCGCACCTCAAACTCAGCTTCAGCAGGGTCAAAACGCCACGTCCGTACAATCCGCAATTCAGAAATATCTTTCATTTTGGCATCAAATGCACCAAAAGGTGCGGCTTTACGCACCGAAGCTTTGGCTGCTTCATCTAGCATGGCATGTCCTGAACTTTCAATTAAACGAATGGCACGAATCCCACCATTGTTGTTCAAAATCACCATTAAACGTACTTCGCCTGCCAAATTCTGTGCTTTGGCTTGTTCGGGGTAATAGCGGTTACCATAAAATTCGACTTTTTGACGGAATTTTTCCATATAACCAGCGGTGTTGTCTTGCTTGGCCTGAATCCCATCGATGGTTTTAATTTTTTGCTGACGGCTAAAATTTTGTTGGCGTTGTAAATATTGCGCTTCAATACTAGCGACCATGGCAGCCTTAGCTTGGAATTGGCTATTCAACTCCTGCATGGCTTTTTTGCGCTGATTTTCTGCAGCCTGTTTTTGCCAACTGAGCGTGGTCATCAATACTTTTTCTTCAAAGTTTAATTCACGCTGTTGCTGCATACGCTCTAAACTTTCCAATTGCTGCTCCCCTGCACTTTGTTCAGTCATGGGTGCAGGCATATCACTCGACATGCGATGTTCTTCACGGAACGTACCTGAACCTTGCTGATCGGCTTGGGCTAAGAAATCTGCATCTTCAACTTTTGCATCGCTCATGCGTACCGATACCGCAATCTCTTTGACCGCAGCATCGCTTTGTTGCGGTGCAGCAAACTGCACGGCCAAAATTAATGCGTGCAATACAGCAGCCACCAGCAACGCTGCAGCAAAAATAGGATCTTTCCACCAATCTTGCGTAGAAGGCATCAATTGAATTTTTTTTAGCATCACATTAATCCGACAAAACGTCTGATTCCCCAAGCCGCCAAATGCGGTATAAACTAAAGAGCATATTACTTTGCTCAGTTTTTGCTTTTCTGCAAAACTGCGAAGTTCATCAAAAAGCTGACTACTGAGCCTTAAAATCTTAAAAATGGTGCAACTTATTTTGCTAAACTGCAAGCTTCTATGCCTGTATTTTTAATACAATTCGACAAAATATTTGTATCTGTAAAGAATGAATGAACGACTTGGACGGCCGTATGCAAACCCTGATCACCAATATCTCTCAACGTATCCGTCAAGTGTACCAAAAAGCGGAAGGATTTATTGAGGATGAACGTGAATTTCCATTATCTCAGGTCTTCTTAAATGCGACTTTTCAGCGCTTTGTGACCGATAATGTGAAAATGTTGCAAGATCTGCACGCAGACTTACACGACGACTGGTTACGTCTTTATGCAACCCTAGATTACAACGGCTTGAACATCACTCTGTCTGTCGATTTAAAATTAGTACAGATGGAATTGAATAAAGATACTCAGCTGATTGTGTTTGAACAAATTAGTGACACGCAGGTGATTGAAGCAAGTTATCCAAGTTTTTTGCATAAAATCGCTGTGAAGTGCGCTTTATTTTACTATCAAAAAATACGCAATGATGACCCTTTAGGCATGATTTTAGAAAAACTCAAAGTCATTAAAGTCAAAGATGATTTGCTGCATTTAGATTTAAATCGCTGGTTGGGCAAAAGCCGCTCTATCATTGACACACTCAGCAAAGTTCATGTGAATCATGCGGTATTACGTGAAGCGGAATTGGTGCTCACTGGCAACGTCAATTTAACGGCGTTGTTCCGCAAAATGTCTGAAGAAAGACTAGAAGATGTGGAAGAATCTCTTGCAGATACGCAAGTCACACCGCTGAAACAAAAATAAAGCTAAGCTGAAACTTTAGAAGAGAATACATACAGGAAAACTACACAAGCCGCATAATTCCTAATTTTCTCTTCATATTCAACGCGTATAATGGCAACAAGCAAGCAAATTGCATCTCCCTACATACAGAGGAAATATCTCAGCAATGGCAAATCATGTATTGAAAAAAATGGGTATGGCAGCCGGTGTGTCTACAGCACTGTTTTTGGCTGGTTTCTCTAGCCAAACATTTGCCATGAGTCCTTTCCAAGCCAGTTATCAATTTAACTACAATGGTAAAAACTTAGGTTCTGCAACACGTACTTTAAGCCAAACAGGTAACCAATGGAGTTATGTGTTTGCTGCCAAAGCAGGCGTGATTGCCTCTGCTACAGAAACTAGCCGTTTTAGTTTTAATAATGGCAAAATTGGCTCATCTAGCTTTAGCCGCAGCAGTAAGATTTTGGTGCATAACAACACCATGAGTATTAACTTCAATCCTTCGGCGAAAACCATTAACACCAAAAAGGACAGCGACACCCGTTCTTTTGCGTGGAAAGCGGGCGTGTTGGATGAGTTGAATGCGGAACTGCAAATCCGTGAAGACTTAAAAAGTGGCGGTTTAAAATCGAGCTACTATATTGCCGATAATAAAGAGGTGGAATCACGTCGCTTTATTAAGCAAGGTTCAGAAAAAATCAAAACCAGTTATGGTACTTTTGATACCATTAAAGTGGTGCTGAAACACAACAAACCAAACCGTGATACGATTTTCTGGTTGGCACCAAAACTTGACTACTTGCCTGTCAAAGTTACCCACCAAGACAAAGACAAGTCTTATGGATTATTACTCACAGGCTATAAAGGCCCGACCAACTAATTTAGAATATAACTACTGAGCAAAGCTTGGCAGTTATTCACCATTTGGTAAATTGTTCTTGCATTTTTTCAGGTGCTTTTTAAAATACGCTTTTGCTTTGAAAAGCACCTGCTCTTGAGGATTCTCCCGTGCATGCACTAGAACAGAAAATTTTAGCCGAAGGTATCGTTCTATCTGAAGCGGTTCTAAAAGTCGACTCTTTCTTAAACCATCAAATTGACCCTGTGATGATGCAGCAAATTGGTCAAGAATTTGCGCGTTTGTTTAAAGATGCAGGCATCACCAAAATTATTACCATCGAAGCTTCTGGCATTGCACCAGCTGTGATGGCAGGTTTAGAGCTTGGTGTACCTGTAATTTTTGCACGTAAATATCAATCTTTAACCTTAAAAGATGATTTATACCGCTCTAAAGTATTTTCATTTACCAAGCAAACTGAAAGCACGATTGCCATTTCAAACAAACATATTAGCGCTAGCGACAAAGTCTTGGTGATTGATGACTTTTTGGCAAATGGTCAAGCTGCACTCGGTTTAGCAGATTTAATCCATCAAGCCAATGCAGAAGTCGTGGGTATTGGGATTGTGATTGAAAAGTCATTCCAGCCGGGTCGTGAATTATTGCTTGAAAAAGGCTATCGCGTTGAATCATTGGCACGAGTAAAGTCTTTGGCAAACGGTACAGTTGAATTTGTACGCGATTAAGGTCGATTAAAACTGATGTTGGTTCATCATTTAAACCCGATGATCAAAGAGTGCTTAGGCGCTCTTTTTTTTATGCTTTTTTTAAACTTAAACAACTCATTTACATATATTGAATTTACAAAATAGCCGCGCTACGCCATTCTGCACTTGAAATAACAGTGATTCAGCAGTCTAGTTTTTCTGATTGCAGCTCTAGACAGCACTTTTTAGATCGTCTGCGTGCATTGATGCATGCGGCATGAGCATAAGGCAATTTACAGTCATGACACAAGACAATCCGTTGATGCAACACAGTATCACCTGTCCGAAATGTGGTTCAACTCAAGTTGAAAAACGCAACCATCAACAAAACTTACAAAAAATTGGTGGCGTGTTATTAGGCTCTGCAGGTACAGCAGCAGGTACTGTGGGCGGCGCAGCTTCGGGAGCTTCTATTGGTGCGGCAATTGGTACAGCCGCAGGGCCATTGGGCGTGATTATGGGCGGCACCATTGGAACATTTGTCGGGGCAATTAGCGTGGGAATCACAGGTGGTTTTCTTGGGCATCGCTTTGGTAAAAAAGCAGGTGTAATTGTTGATCAGAATATTTTTCTAGATTTTCAATGCCTCAAATGTAAACACCGCTTTAAAGAAAAGTTGAAACAGCCAAGCAACTCTAAGTAACCCTAAATCAATTTCAAAAAAAGTGCTGCACATGGCAGCACTTTTTGATTGCATCTTTTTATTTTGCAGTGCTGCTTGCAGAAGTCATCACAGTTTTTTGTGCCGCTAAATACTGTGCTTCCGCAGGTTGTTTTTCAATACGTTGTTCTTCTGAAAAACTCAGACTATGCACAATTTCAGTCGCTGCAACACTCGACCATGAACACCCTAAACTCATTAGACCTAACCCAATCAGCATCCACTTATTCATTTTCACTTTCCTCAATCTCTCATTTTTACAGCAGTCCGTTGTGCTCAATACATTAGGGTCTGTTGACAATTCGTCTATGTTTGCGGCATGAGAGATATATCTCGCAAGGTTTTTTAGCTGATATAAGGCATGGGACAGGAAATTTAGTCATTCTAAATGACTGGCACATAACGCAATAGCAGCAAAAAATATGCTCGCCCCGAAAGGCTGTGGCTAAAACTTTCTCAGATTGCGTTATGAAACTTAGCAATAATCTCGCTATTCCTTGCGTTTCATGCCTGATCTGCTCAGTTTTAACCTACAGCGCAAGCCATTTATGAAATGTCAACAGACCCTAGCCTGCAAAAAAATGCTGCGTGAACCGTGACAGAAAACTCTGCTTTTAAAGCGGTTATTAGACGTGAAAAGAGAAAAACTGAATATCACTGCAAATGGTGATTTTAGGTGAAAAGTAAACTTATTTTTTAGCACGCTCAATGCTACATAAGCCAATCGAATTCAAGTACAAAAGATAAAAGCGTAAAACGATATCCACATTTTACGCTTCATCTTAATTAAAGAAAGAATCTCACATGCCCTGTAATTTTTTTACCATTTCACCTAGGCGTTGTCCTTGCGCTTCACAAAGGATTTTTTCATCCTGACTCAAAGCCTGATCGTGGCGCGGGCCGCTCACATGCGTTGCACCATACGGCGTACCGCCCGTTTTGGTATTTGATAAAGCAGGATGCGCATTATGCAATCCCATAATCATCATTCCGTGGTGAAACAATGGCGGCAACATGGTCAATAAGGTACTTTCCTGTCCACCATGCATCGAACCCGATGAGGTAAAAACGCAGGCAGGTTTATTGTGCAATGCGCCATTCAGCCACAGACTAGTGGTTTGATCCCAGAAATATTTCATTTCAGATGCCATATTGCCAAAACGTGTAGGTGAACCTAAAGCCAAACCTGCACAATTGGCCAAGTCATCCAAAGTACAATAAATATCACCTTCGGCAGGAATACTTGGCTCGGCTTGTTGCACCACGGTCGAGATATTTGGCACAGTTCTTATTTTAACGGGCATGCCACTAGCCTCTACCCCGTTGGCAATTAAATATGCCATTTCTTTGGTAGAACCATATTTACTAAAGTACAAAACCAGAATATATGCTTGCATCATGCTAAGAAATCAGACTAAAAATGAAAACTATACGGTATTTTGCTGCTTTTTTGGTTAAGCTTAACCATGAAAACAGATAAAGATGATTAAAAAAGTTGAGACAGCCACTGTATGATCGTTGAGTATTTAAAGAAACTGCCTTTTTATGACAAACAATGGTTTCAATTTGTCTTATTTGTGCTGCGTCGCTTTGAAGCAGATCGCTGCCGTGAACAAGCAGGCTCTTTAACCTACACTACCCTGTTTGCCGTTGTACCTATGCTCACCGTATTTTTGGTGATCATCTCATCCATTAAGGCACTCGAACCTGCACGGCAACAATTACAACAACTGATTTACAGCAACTTTTTACCTAAAACCACCATCGCCTTTGATAAAGCCTTAAATGCCTTTACCGACAAATCTAGCAACTTAACCGTCATCGGGATTTTGTTTTTATTCGTGACCACGGTGATGATGCTGACCAGTATTGAAACTGTGTTTAACCGAATTTGGCGGGTTAAGGAAACCCGTGGCGGCATTATGGGTTTTATGCGTTACTGGACCATTATCTCATTAGGCCCTATTTTACTGGGCAGTGCTTTTGTCATTTCCTCAACTTTGGCATCTATGAATGTGCTGAGTAATAACTTTGCAGGTTATGAACTCAATGGCGCATTTATTTTATGGCTGATTTCATTTGCCCTAACCATTTTAGGTTTTTTTATTCTGAATTGGACCATTCCCAACCGCAGTGTACCTATTAAAGCCGCATTAATTGCGGGGGGTTTCAGTGCTGTTGTATTTGAATTTTTGAAAAACCTGTTTGGTTTTATTATGTCCAACTTCACCAGTTATGAAATTATTTATGGTGCTTTTGCTGCCGTACCTATTTTCTTACTGTGGATTTTCCTGTCTTGGAATATTGTGCTGTTAGGTGTTGAAATTAGTTATGCCTTGACCGCTTTTGAAGCCAGTCGCGAAAAAAAATGCCATCCGCTGCTCATGCTATTGGACTTACTGGAATTGTTTTACAAAAAACAAATGCGCGGAGAAAGTGTCACTGAAGCTGAAGCCTTAGATGTATTGGGACGTAATGAAATTGGGCGCTGGCCGTCTTATGTGCTGATGCTAGAACAACAAAATTTAATTAAACGTACTGAAAATGATGAATTTGTTTTGGTGCGCAATTTATCTCAGGTAGATTTTTGGAGTTTTTATTCACAGCTACCGTATTCATTGCCACGTCGTCAGGACTTGGCCAATGTCTATCCTGATGATGAATGGATGCAAAAACTTGGCCCCGTACTCAGTGAAACCGATGACTATTTGGCTGCCAAATTGTCGATTCCGCTCTCTAAGATTTTTGAAGAAAAATAATCTTGTACGCGCTCGCTAGATTTTAAATATCACCCATCTTCAAATTTAAACCCGTATTGAGCTACTAGGTTATTTGAAGATGATTTTTACATGACAACATTGCTGATGTTGAGTCTTGCTCAAGTTCATGGAAAAGCTGCAAATACTTATTTTCTTTTTAGTACTTGGGTTTTATGTTTAAACCAACATTGAGCATTCACCATCAACACCCCCAGCATGACCAAAACAGCCCCAATCATAAAACTTTGGCTCAAGCTTTCATTCAACAACCATACACCAAACAATACGCCAAATAATGGCGTTAAAAATGAAAACACGCCTAAACTGGATGCTAAATATTGTTTCAGCAACCAAAACCAAGCGAGATAGCTAATAAACGAAATCAATACCGCATGAAAAATCAAACTGCCTATGGCTAAGGCTGTCCAATGAATTTCAGCCTGTCCCATCCACCATGCCATCGGCAGTAAAATCAAAAAACCACCCATCAATTGGTAAAACAAAGTTTGTGTTGCAGGGGCTTCCGATAAACGACTTAGACGTACCGCAACAGTTGTGGCTGCCCAAAGTATGCCTGCACTCAGCGCAAGTAAATCGCCAAAAAGCATCTGGCTGAAGTTTTGGTGGCTCTCTTGTTGCACAGTATCACGCCATAAAAAAGTCACCGCTATGCCAGCAAAAGACAACAGAATCCCGCCCCATTGCAAGCGAGATAAACGCTCTGCAGGTAGTTTCCAATGCAACGCTAAAGCCACAAAAATAGGCGCGGTATATAGTAAAACCACCACATGCGACGCAGAAGTATATTGAATCGCCTGCCCTAACATAAAAAATTCTGCGGCAAATAAAATACCCACCAATATGCCTGCAGGCAGATATTCAGTCGAAGCCCATTGTGTATTTCTTGCAAGCAATAACAAAGGCAACACCATCACAGCAGACAAGCCTGAACGCAGTGCCAATTGCATCAAGGGTGAAATATCTGCCGCAGCAACTTTTAGCACCACTTGTTGCAGACCCCAAAAAACACACAAAATTAGCATCATACTGCTGGCTTTTGCATCAAGTGCTTGGCGTGAACTCATGGCTGAACCTGATCTGAGATAAAAAATAGACTTTAAAGTAAGCAGCGGACTCAACCTAAATCTTTTGGATATTCAACATCATTGAGTACTTGAGGAGTTTTGGCATTATGCGCGACTTTGCATAAAAAAAGCGACCTAAATAGATCGCTAATTTTTAAGGATTAACTTAATCATCTGTTGCGAAAGCAATATCACTGAGTCCGGCTTCACTCGCACGTGACATCACTTGCGCCACAGTATCATAACGCGCATCTTTATCTGCTCTTAACACCACGGTTGGCTGTTGAGCTTGCTGACTAGCATCATTAAAGCGGGTTTGCAACTCATCTAAACTAATGATTTGATCATCCCACGCCACTTCACCATTGGCATTGATACTGACCTGAATTTGCTCAGGCGGTAAATCAACAATTTCTGCGCTGGTTTGCGGTAAGGTTAATGGTATAGATGGGTTGGCAACGGTCGCTGTCACCAAAAAGATGATCATCAATACCAACATAATGTCGATCAGGGGAATAAGGTTCATCTCATTCATGCCTGAATCGTTGTCTTCACCCAATTGAAAAGCCATTAAACCTGACCTCCCACTAAACTTTGTTGTGTTGCATTCACTTCAGTTCTTTGAACAGAAGAATCTTGTTGCAACATGGTGTCAATCAACAAACTATGTGCATGATCTTGCAAATTTGTAGATAAGGTACGGTTCACACGCGAACAAATGTTGTAAGCAATCACGGCAGGAATCGCCACCGCCAAACCGAAGCCCGTCATAATCAACGCTTCACCAACAGGCGTTGCCACTTGAGCCAATCCCGCCTGACCGCTTTTTCCAACCGCAACGAGTGCATGGAAAATACCCCAAACTGTACCAAACAAACCCACAAACGGTGCTAATGACGCAATTGTACCCAGTACCGATACGCCTTTTTCTGCCGATGCTTTTTCTACCGAAATTTGACGCAATAAGGCTTGCTCAGCAACCGCTTTACGCTGCTCAAAATTTAAGGGCACCAGTTTTGCTTTAAGCTGATTTAAAGCCTGTGACAGTTGAGCATAAGCTTGTTGCTTCAATTGGCGCGTGCCTATCAAACGTAATGCGAAGATGGTCCATGTCGCAATCGACATCGCCAATAACACGAAATACAGCGTTTTGCTGACTGCATCTGCGTGTTGCCAATAGACGGAAAAGTTCATACTCGAACTCCTGTTGAAGGTTAGCCGTTAGGGTTCAATGTCAATTCAAAAGGCTGCTCAGCACGAATTGGATAAGCCACGCCATTTTCTTTGTACGGTTTGAATTTTGCACTACGCACTGCGCGTAAAATCTTTTGATCTAAAGCAGGTACACCACTAGAACGCGTAATTTGAGCATCGGTGATCACGCCTTTTTCATTGGCTTCAATCCGAACCACCACGTTACGGGTTTCTCCCTGTAAATCACGATTGGTATAAGAAGGTTTTGGAGAACGACTCCATTGCACGCCTGAGCCGCCAATCGACACTGTTTTTGGAGCAGAAGGTGCGACAGGAGCAGGTGCTGGCGCAACAGGTGCAACTGTCGGTTTCGGTGCAGGCTGTACCACTTTAGTTTCAGTCACCGTTGCTACAGGTGCAGGTTGCACCACACGTTCGACTGGTTTTTCTACGGGCTTCGCCACGGGTTTAGGGGCTTCTGCTTTTTTAACTTGCTGTACTTTTTCTACTTTTTTCGGTGGCGGTGGCAACGGTTTTTCTACCACAGGCACTTCTTTTACAGGCTGAGGCTTGGGTTTTTCAGGCTGTGGTTCAGCCTTAGGTTGCGGTGGCAACGGTTTAGGCTGTTCTTGAATTTTTACAAAGCGTACTTTTAAAGGTTCTTTTTCTATGGGCTTTAAGGTCGGAGTTTGCATTTGCCCCAATGCCCACAACACACCGACATGACCTAATGCAACCACAGCTAAAGCCGTCACAACTTTCTTTTTCATGGCATTGGGCATTTGTAGCATAGCGTTGGGAGATTGGTTCATTAAAGTCAGCGACCTTCAAAAGCAATTGCCAAACCATCACAGTTCCGAACGATCAAACTGATCGGTTAGCACAATTAAAGTAACGCAATAATAAATGAGAAGTGTTTTCATTTGCAACTATTTTTTAATAACAAACGTGAATCATCCAATAAATTTGCTATTTTAAAAACAGTTTAAATAAATGTTATAACATTACAATTTTAGCATAAAAAAACATGCCATGTCGGCATGTTTTAATTCGATTTTTAGATAGCTTTTACCCTATTGAAATACAACAGTTTTGTTGCCATCTACAATAATACGGTCTTCCAAATGCCATTTAACTGCACGTGCCAGTACATTACGTTCCACATCCTGACCCAATTCACGCAGTTGATCTACCGTAAAGTCGTGGTTTACACGCTCTACATCTTGCTCAATGATCGGACCTTGATCTAGGTCTGCTGTTACATAGTGTGCAGTTGCACCAATCAGTTTTACGCCTTTTTCATAAGCTTGTTTATATGGATTTGCGCCCACGAAAGCAGGCAGGAATGAATGGTGAATATTGATCACTTTCATTTCCCACTTAGAGACAAACTCTTCATCCAAAATTTGCATATAACGCGCCAATACCAACAAATCATTGCCTTGCATCAATTCATCAATTTTAGCGTAAGCTTCACGTTTATTTTCTTTATTAACAGGCACTACTTCAAACGGAATACCAAAGTTTTCTACCGCTTCACGCAAGGTGTCATGGTTCGACACCACTTTGGTAATTTCACATGGTAAACCACCACGTGAATGACGCCATAATAGTTCGAGCAAAGCATGATCAACTTTAGACACCAAAATGCCGACTTTTTTCACATCACTGACCAAAGCCAAACGCCATTGCATTTCATAACGCTCTGCCACGTTAGAAGCAAAGGTTTGCAATAAGCTTTCTTTACGGCTTTGCAAGTGATCCAGTTCAAACTCAACCCGCATGAAATAACGCCCGCCCTGAGCTTCTGTTGCGTATTGATCAAGCGCGGTAATGTTGGCTCCTTGATGATACAAAAAGCTCGATACAGCCTGCACAATACCTGGCTTATCTTCACAGGTAATCAGTAAACGTGCAGTATTCGCAGTCGTCATATTCATGTTGTTTTTAGTCACTACTTGGTTAAATTGAAAAACAAGCCGAGTATTCTAGCGCGTTTCTCAGACATTCTAAATAGCCATTCTCAGTCTCTTAGTCGGCTTGAGTATTTTTACTGGATGATAAACTCTCAAACAGTTCAGATGTGCCTAGTGTTTCTAGTAAACGCTCATAGGTTGCACGACTTTCACCCCGTAAATATGCCCCTTCAAGGAACAGCATTTGACGTAAAGCCTGCCAAATCCATTTTTCTTCCAAATGGTTTGAATCGGTAATGTGACCCGACATATATAAGAAGTTCGTCCAGTTGGTCAGCACAATCCAAATATTGATAATCAAGGCTTCAATTTCTGACTCAGTCATTTGCATCAGACCCGCATCCACAAAGGCCTGATAAATTTTTTGTCCCTGCTGCATGACCTGTCCTGCAAAACGTGGATACATTTTGCGGAAATCTTCATTGGTTTCGACCAAATGATAGACATCACGATGCAAAAAACGATAAGCCCACAGCTGACTACTGAGAACCTGAAAATAACGAATTTTGTCATTGGCATCTAAGCCACGATTTTCAGGCAAAGCCAGCATTTCTAAAGTTTCTTGCTGATATTGTTCCATCAGCTCTTTAATAATTTCGTTCTTATTGCGGAAGTGGTAATACAAGTTTCCTGGGCTCATGCCCAGTTCTGCCGCAATATGATTGGTTGTTACCGAACGCTCACCACGCTCGTTAAACAATTGCAAACTCAATTGCAAAATACGTTCTTTGGTTTTCAACGTTTTGGTTTGAGACATCCTAAAAACAACCATTCTTTAAAATTTGGGGGGCATGAAAACATAAAGTCACTTGACTGATTAGAGTAAATACTCTAAAAATTAACTTATATTGCTTTTATTGAATGGTAACATGCCATGAACAGTCAAACAAAAACAACTTCAATGACCCCACATTCACCCGATTTACAACGTCTGGATGATATTTTGGCATTGCAGAAATATGCCTATCAGCGTCATCCTGTCCCAAGTGCCAAAGAACGCATTGAACGCTTAGCCCGCTTAAAACGTGTGATTGTGAAATATCAGGATCAATTTGCCGAAGCCATTAACCGTGACTATGGCAACCGCGCCATTGCAGAAACCAAAATTGGTGAATTACTTACCTGCTTGGAACATATCAAATATTACAGCAAAAACCTGACCGACTGGATGAAGCCATCTAAACGTCAGGTTGGTATTATCCACCAACCTGCAAAAGCATGGGTACAGTATCAACCTTTAGGGGTAATTGGCATTATTGCACCTTGGAACTATCCGCTGCTGTTGTCTTTAGGCCCACTGATCTGTGCTTTGGCTGCAGGCAACCATGCCATGATCAAAATTTCCAGTGCTTCTGCGCATTTTGGTAAAGTACTGGAAAACGCCATGAGCGAAGCATTTCCACAGGAATTGGTGGCAGTAATTAATGGCGGCGGTATTATTTCCGATGCGTTCTGTCATTTGCCTTTTGACAAAATTATTTTCACAGGCTCTACCGAAGTCGGCAAAACTGTAATGGCTGCCGCGTCACAAAACCTTGTGCCTGTCATTTTAGAACTAGGTGGAAAATCCCCTGTTTTGGTGCATCCATCTAGCGATATGGTCGATGTAGCGCAGCGTATTGCGGTAGGTAAACTCTGGAATGCTGGACAAACCTGTGTTGCACCCGACTATATGTTCTTGCCTAAAGGCAAAACTGCCGAATTTATGGAGCATTTCGAGCAATTTGTGACCGAAATGTATCCGCATATTCGTGATAACCAAGACTACACTTCTATTATTAATGACAAACAATATCGTCGCTTACAGGGCTATTTAGAAGATGCACGTGAGCGAGGTGCAAATATTATTGAAATTAATCCGCAAAGTGAAAATGTGGCTGCAACCCGTAAAATGGCACCAACGGTACTGACCAATGTCAGTCCAGACATGCAAATTATGCAAAATGAGATCTTTGGTCCAGTCCTGCCAATCTTAGAATATGAACAAATTGATGATGTAATCGAGTTTATTAATAGCCGACCGCGTCCTCTTGCTTTATACTATTTCGACTTTGATCAGGCGCGTGCCGACTATGTCGCACAGCGAACCCATTCAGGGCATTTCGGACTCAATACTGTATTGACCCACGTTGCACAAGATGACTTACCATTTGGTGGTGTTGGTGCATCGGGCATGGGGAAATATCACGGTCCAGAAGGTTTTTTCAGCTTGTCACATGAACGGTCGGTAATGTCTAATCCGAAGCTTTACAGCTTGAAGTTCATTCTCCCCCCATTTGATAAGCCGATTCATCGATTGATTTCGAAGACGCTTCTTCGTTAACTGATCAAGGCATGAGCTATCAAACACGCTCATGCTGTTTTTGAAGAAAATCGCTTGTCTTTTAAGCGTATTTTTGATATAAAACGCCCCTTGAATGAATTCATCCGTTTATTTTTGACTGGCCATACAGATTTGCTGTTGGCTAAATCAATGGAGTTACACCATGTCTAAGGTTTGCCAAGTTACCGGCAAGCGTCCAGTCGTTGGTAACAACGTCTCACACGCCAACAACAAAACTAAGCGCCGGTTCGAGCCGAACCTGCACAACCACCGTTTCTGGTTAGAAAGCGAAAAACGTTTCGTACGTCTTCGTTTAACCACTAAAGGTATGCGTATTATCGACAAATTGGGCATTGAAAAGGTTGTTGCTGACCTTCGTGCTCAAGGTCAAAAGATCTAAGTAAGGAGTCAGGACAATGCGTGATAAGATTCGCTTAGTTTCTACAGCTGGTACAGGTTATTTCTATACCACTACTAAAAACAAACGTACTATGCCGGAAAAAATGGAAATCAAAAAATTTGATCCAAAAATCCGTCAACACGTAGTTTTCAAAGAAGCTAAAATCAAATAATTTTAGCTTTTTTAAAAAACGACCTTATTCAGGTCGTTTTTTTTTGCACTTTTTTTGCCTCACTTGTTAAAATTTCCTCGTTTTCTTTTTTGGCACTATTTGTGCTTGTCTTATTTCAGTCTTTTGACCGCACCTTCACCATGGCTTAGGAGTTTCTCGTGCCTCATGATGTAGAACTCATCATCTTACTTGCCGTTGGTTTTAGCTTGGCACTGGTATTTGGCTATATCGCTGCGCGCTTACGCCTTCCACCGCTTATGGGCTATCTGATTGCAGGTGTCATCATTAGTCCCAACACACCGGGCATTGTGGCAGATATTCATCTTGCCAACCAATTGGCAGAACTTGGGGTCATGTTCCTCATGTTCGGTGTTGGCATGCATTTCTCGCTAAATGATTTAATGCAGGTACGACGCATTGCTTTGCCTGGTGCAGTATTGCAGATCGCCGTGGCGACCCTGCTCGGTGTAGGCGTGTCGATGATGTGGGGTTGGAGTTTTGGTTCTGCCTTAATTTTTGGCTTGAGTCTGTCTTGTGCCAGTACCGTTGTGCTCTTAAAAGCATTGGGTGATCGTGGCCTGCTCGACTCCGTGAACGGTAAAATTGCCGTAGGCTGGTTGTTAGTTGAAGACTTAGTGATGGTCTTAGCATTGGTGCTTTTGCCTGCCACAGCTGTATTACTGGGTGGACAAGCTATCGACAATGCCAGTGATGAAAATATTTGGCTAACACTCGGACTGACTTTATTAAAAGTTTCAGGCTTTATTGCCTTTATGCTGATTGTTGGCAAACGCCTTGTGCCCTTCATTATGCAAATTGTGGCTCGCTTAGGCTCGCGGGAACTGTTTACCCTGACTGTGGTCGCTGCTGCGGTATCAATTGCCTTTGGTGCTTATAAAATCTTTGGCGTGTCGATGGCACTTGGGGCGTTCTTTGCGGGGATGGTGGTCAAAGAATCTGATTTCAGTCATCGCGCCGAAGAAGAAACTTTACCCTTACGTGAAATTTTCTCCATTCTATTTTTCGTTGCTGTGGGCATGCTGTTTGACCCGCGTATTCTGATAGAAGAACCACTGCACGTTTTAGCGGTCGTCGGCATTATCATGGTGGGTAAAACCATTGCAGCCATGGCATTGGTCTTGTTCTTCCGCTATCCACTCAATACAGCCTTGACCGTAGGCGCGAGCTTGGCACAAATTGGTGAGTTTTCCTTTATTTTGGCAACGCTAGGTGTATCTTTACAACTGCTGTCACTAGAAGGACAAAACCTGATTTTAGCAGGCGCACTCATTTCAATTACCCTCAATTCCTTTGTTTTTTCTGCGATTGAGCCTGTGCAAAACTGGATTCGGGAACGCTCTTATTTGGCGCGTTTGCTTGAACGCAGCAATGACCCTTTAGCCATGCTGCCCGATGAAGTTTCTCAAGATTATTTACGTGATCAGGTGGTGATTGTTGGACATGGTGAAGTCGGACGCCGCATTACTCAAAATTTAATGGCTGAAAATATTAAGGTCGTGATTGCGGAAGAAAACCGTGAAATTGTCGAAGACTTACGCGAAAAAGGCATTGCTGCAGTCAGCGGCATTGCCACAGAAACGGGTGTACTGATTCAGGCACATATTCAACATGCACGACTACTCGTTCTCTCGCCTATGGACATTTTGGATATTCATAAAATTGTGGATATTGCCAAAACCCTAAACCCTGAAATTCAGGTTTTGGTGTGTGCAGAAAGCAAAGCCGAAGCGGAAGTAATTCGTAAAGACAACATTGGTGAAGTGTATTTTGCCAAAGAAGAAATGGCGAAAAATATGAGCAATTATATTTTAAATCAAATTGAAATTGCCCATCATCAGCCACCAACGCATTGAGCATCATTCATCTAAAACCCATAGCCAAAATCACAAAAAGCGCACCGTTTAAGCTGCGCTTTTTTTGTTGACGTATAGATTGGCTTTCATTGTGTTGATGAAAAACTATCTAATAATGTCCATGATTTTAACCAAAGCAGATAGACAATCTATTCATTAAAGATAGCTCATCACCGAAAGACCTTTTGGGATTAACTCATAAATTGCGGCTGTTCATCCACAATTTCGGCATGCCATTCATTGACCTGCTTTTCCAACAAGCCAAATAATGCCGCCTGAATCATGTGCTGTGCCACAACAGCCGTCTGATCGCCCAATATGGCTTTGACTTCGTCATTGAACTGGATTTTGACCAATGGCTCTTTCTCTGAGCCTGCATTACGCAATGCCAACTCGCCACCTTCAAGCTGAACCAGCTCTAAAATTGCTTCCTGATTACCAAATAATTCTTTCAATTGCTCTATAGACATATATCCTCCATGCTCGACATGGCGGCAAAGGCGCTTGCACTTTGCATCGTTCAGAATATTTATATCGGGCTGATCAGATTTTTTTCAAGGGCGTTTGGTCGGCTTAAAATTCCACCATTTCATTACGAAAACCATCAATCAACTGGGTTAAGTCACGATGCCATTCGCGCAAAATTTTCGTATCTGGTAGCCATGCTTGCGGAGATTGCGTGACTTTAATAATCAAATTGGATGACGTTTCCTGTTCAGGTTCTGGTGCACTTGGCTCGGGCGTGTACTGACATAAACGATAAGCGCGCTTTAACTCTGCAATAAAACCCGATTTGCTCAGTTGCTCCAAAATTGCCACTTCAGGGGAAATCTGCCCTTTGGCTGCCATCAATTCTTCAATTGATTTAAGGGTTGGATTACTGTCATTTAAACGATAATACCGCACCAATTCCTGCAAAAAAGCCAGCACCGCGCCATTTAAATGAAACACCGCAGCTTCACGATGTGCCTGCGCTTGCTGAACATGCTCGGTTTGCTCGGCCTGCTGACATGAAAGACGGGCGAAATATAATTTCTGATTGGTACGATCTGCATGAAAACGAGCAACACGGGACATGAGCATTTCCTCAATTTAGCGTTCTAAGAAGCTTAGATTAAACCGATTTTCCTGCAACACCCAATAAAAAATACACTATTTTTACTGCGATAAAATCGCGCACCAATGCAGTGCCAATCTCGTATTTTTACTAAAAATCACGCATAAAAAAGGAGCATTTTTTGCTCCCTTTGAACTATTTTGATGCAGGCTTATCTTCTGCTGCTTTGACGCGTATTCCATGACCATGCAGACGCAAAGTGTTCAGTGCTTTAATGGCTTTTACTGCCTCACGTGCATGTGGCATTTCTACAAATGCAAAACCTTTAGATTTTCCTGTTGCAGCATCCAACACCAAATTACAAGATTCTACAGTGCCATATTCCTGAAAAAGTTTTAACAATTCTTCTTCAGTCACTGTGCGCTCTAAACTACGAACTAAAATTTTCATCTTACAACCTTAAAATAGGCAAAAAACATCAAAAAGCACTCGCCTACTCTACTTTTTGCAGGAAACCTTGTGGCATAGTTTAATCGAGATCAATGCCAAAATCTAAATTAATCGCTTGGCGTTCCACCAAGGCACTTTTCACAGTTTGCTGACGGGTACGGTGATGAGTTTCCATCGCACACAACTGCCGTGTCAGATCATTCAAAAAATAACTGTCCAGTTTGCGCCCTTGTTCATCTACCGTATCACGCGCCCATAAATTAAAATTTTGCTTGGTTAAAATCAGTTCATTTTGGGCACGGGTCAAAGCCACGTACAGCACTCGACGTTCTTCTTCAATATCATCAAAACTGCCCTGCGCCCGTGCATGCGGGTACTGCCCTGCAGTCACATTCGCCACATAACAGACTTTTTGCTCCGTACCTTTGGCAGAGTGAATGGTGATTAAAGTGACCACATCGGTATCAGACTGGCGTTCAATTTCAGAAATAGACACAGGATCGAGCACATATTCTTCTAAAAACTCACTTAACTGCGCATGCTTACCCGCCAGTTGTTGCACCAACTGAAAATCACCCTGACGACGATTCCAGTCTTTTTTATAGTTATCTGCCAATTGTTCCTGAATAGCTTCAATGCCTAAACTGACGCAAGCTGCAACTTCATGTCGTAAGACATCCATTTGCTTCATGATCAATAAAGTTTTTTCTGGCAAGCGTCCAAATTTTTCCAGCTTTTCAATCACCTGATCCATTGTCGGTTCAAGCAACAATTGCTGTGCCAACTTACTCGCACCGACATCGCCCACGCCATTCCATAAAGTGAGAAAACGCATCCACGCAATATCATCTAAAGGATTGGCAATAACGCGCAATAAACTAAGCAAGTCTTTTACATGCGCAGTTTCCAAGAGCTTCATGCCGCCAATAAAACGATACGGCACACTTGCCGCAATACAGGCAGCTTCAATATGTCGCGCTGCAAAACTCGAACGCACCAAGACCATGTGATCTGACCACGGCGCGCCTTGCAAGAAATGTCGCTCTTTAATATCAATCGCAATCCATTTGGCTTCATCAAATTCATTCGGGAAAATATGCATTTTGGGTTTGATGCCATCACCACGATGCGCCTGCAACCGTTTGTTATAGCGAATCTCACTTTGATCTAACAACCAATTGGACAGGTCTAAAATTTCCTGCGTAGAACGGTAATTTTGCTCTAATTTGAAAATTTGAGCATTGGGTACGCGCTCTGTGAAATGATGAATATTTTCAAAATCTGCACCACGGAAACCATAAATCGATTGTGCATCATCGCCCACACAAAACAAACTGACCCGATCTTTTAAAGGCTCAAGCAAAGCCCATTGCAAAGGATTGGTGTCCTGCATTTCATCGACCAGAAGATGCTGACAAATTGACGCGACATAATCGACCAGACCTTCCGACTGCGCCAATGCCGATGCCACCACAGCCAAAATATCGTCATAATCGAGAAAGCCACGTGCACGTTTACGGCTTTCGTATTCCTGCATAATTTCAGCAATTTGATCTTTTAATGCCAAATATTCAGGCTGTTGCTTTTCTAAAGCCACACTCAGTTTTTGACGGGTATTCCGCGCAAAAGAATACAAATCACATAATTCTTGAGGCTTAGGCAACTGACTTGGATTTTTCTTATCATCTTTTCCGCGAATGAGGCGAAACATCATCAACTGATCATCACGATCAATAATAGAAAATTGTTCCAAGCCAAAAGCTTTAGGAATACGTCGTAACAAGTACATACAAAAAGTATGAAAGGTCGAAGCACGTAAGCCTTTGGCTTGCTCGCCCAGTGCCAACTCCACCCGTGCGACAATTTCACTCGCCGCACGGCGGGTAAAGGTCAAAATTTGAATTTGATTGGCTGGAATACCTTGATCAATCAAGTACGCTGCACGTGCCACAATGGTTTTGGTTTTGCCACAGCCTGCGCCAGCCAAGACCAGACTATGTTGATATGCTGTCGTGGCTGCTTGTTTTTGCTGGGGATTCAATTCATCAATTAGGCTGGCTAAACTCATAGTGACTCATCGTACTGGGTGGATGAATAGTTTAACAGATCGGTTTAGGAATAAACCCATGAATATAAATGGCTCGGTTCATGCCTAAACACATACTTTTACACAAGCTCTATTGTAGAGATGTGGATAAGTACATGCTTATCCACATTATTTCCAGCCCAATTCTATGGCAGTGATTTCGTTAATACGTGTCTGTTGTAGCGAGTCAGGCATCTTACTTTTGTTTTGCGAAAGTGGCACATAAGCTGCCATCAGTTCAGCCTGTCGTTGTGGATATAACGGTTGCTGATTTGGGTCTGCATAACCAATCGGATAAATCGGCTGACCTGTGCTCAAATCGTATTTATCTGTGGCACCAAAGGTATGCAGTAATTCATGCACCATCACCATCGTATTACGCTGACTGTGCGCAGCAGAAGCAAATAAATTCACCGAGCCAATTTTGCCTTTTTGCAAAGCGGTGGAATGTTTCAAAATTTGAGTTTGACTCGGATCATAATAATTCAGGTACAGCGTCACGGTTGCCGTACCATCACTGCTTTGTCGTTGCTGCCAAGCGTAAAAACGGAACTTTAAACTCCAAAGTACAGTATTAAGTAGTGATGCCTGCTCAGGCACTTTTGGTGGCAACTCCTTTAATTCTCGCCCCTGTTTGAAATAAAGCGCAATGGGTTGCCCACGATACTGCAAAGAAGCTTGTTTTAGATAGTCTTGAGCAGAATTTAAATTATTGATATTTAACGTATTGATATAGTTTTGGGTATTTGATCGTCCATCGGCATTGATTGGATGTAACAATACGATGATGGGCTTATTCCAGTCTTGATTCTGATCACGCCAAGCATTGACTGCAACGACCAGTAAAACCAGCAATAAGCATAAAATTCGGATTTTTTTCCACATACTTTAAATATCTTTAGGCAATCACTTTACCAAGTTTAATCTTATTATCTTTAAACTCGACCCAGCCACCCGCAATTGCTAAAACTGCTTCCTCAAGAGAAGAGAATCCGTAAGGAACAATATCGAGCTCTGGATCCAAGCGCTTGATCGCATCAACTACTGAAGCAATACTTACCCAGTTATTTGCATGTGATACCTGTTTCAAAGCTTCTTGCGTCAATTTGATAATGGTCTTAAAAGTTCTTTTTCTTACCAACAATTGACTTCTAACTTCTTTAATTTCAAATAATTCTAACGATTTAATTAAGCCTGAAAATTTAGCTCTTTTATAATTTCTCGAATCAAAATCAGGCTTAACAACATTAATGTATTGATGAACAACCAAAAGGTTTGCCCAACCATGATCATCAGCTTTATCACGTATTGTTTTTAAAATTAGTGCAAGCACATCCTTATCAATTGTAATTTGACCTTGTGTCACCTGCTCATTTGTATTTTCTTTTAAATCTACAGTTTCACCATTGGTGAGGTTTTTCACATCAATGAAACGATCACAAGCGTTTACAAAAGATATTGGTGTTGTACCCTTACCAAAACCATGAACAAAAAGCCCTTTCTCTCGAATTTTCAAAGCAAGGGGAGTAAAGTCACTATCACTAGAAACTAAGCAGAAACCATCAAATATTCCCGAATACAATAGCTCCATAGCATCAATAACCATTGCAATATCAGTCGCATTTTTTGAAACCGTATAAGCATATTGTTGTACAGGTGTCATGCCACATTTAAGTGATATTTCATACCAGCCCTTTAGTGTTGGGTTGCTCCAATCACCATAAACTCGTTTGACACTTGCTATACCTGATTTGGCGATCTCTTCTAATACAACTTCAACATTCACCATGGATGTATTATCAGCATCAATTAATACTGCTATTTTCTTTGGATTAAGATTCACAAAACCTCTCTGTTTTTTATTTTTCACATTTCAAATTATATGATTTAAAAAAATGCTGACCGAAGCCAGCATTTTCTAATTTGGATAATTAAGCCTCAACCCATTTACCATCTTGGTAAACCAATGACCATTTGGTTTGTTTGCCTTCAGGCGTTTCCGAACCAATATATTGCGCTTGATTCTTACGGCTGAATTTCACCAATGTTGGATTACCCTCTGGGTCTGCATCGGGTGCTTGCAAAATAAACTGATATTTCGGATCAAGCTGTTCTGCAACTGTGCGCAATTCCGCGACTTTCGGTGCACGGGTTTCACGTACTTTCGGGAACTTACTGGCTGCCAAGAACAAGCCTGCTGCACCATCACGCAACACAAAGAAATCATCGTGTTTGGTTGAACGTAAATGTTCCATTTTAATTGGATCAACACGCGGTGGCGCAGGCTGACCATTCTTGAGTACTTTTCGCGTGTTTTCACAGCTGGTGCAGGCAAAATAAGGGCCAAAACGACCTGTTTTCAACTGCATTTCGCCATCGCACTTGTCACACGGAATGGTTGGGCCATCATAGCCTTTAATTTTGAACTCGCCTTCTTCTAGCTCAAAACCTGCACAGTCTGGGTTATTCCCACAAATGTGCAGTTTACGACCACCATCAATCACATAGCTGTCCATGGCAGTTTCGCAAATTGGACAGCGTTTTTTAGACATCAAATCTGCAGTTTCAGCGGTATCATCATCCGACAATGCAGCAAGCGACTCGACAGGAGTTAGGTTCAGAGTTCCCTTGCAACGTTCTTTCGGTGGCAAGTTATAGCCTGAACATCCCAAGAATACCCCTGTTGTACCTGTACGAATCTGCATTGGACGTGAACATTCTTTACAATGTACTGCATCAACCTCTACAGGTAGATTACGGCGCATGCCTTGTTCGCCCTGTGCATTGGTCAAACGCTGCTTGAAGTCACCATAAAAACTGTTGAGTAAGTCTTTCCAGTTACGTTCTCCATCTGCAACTTTATCCAGCTGACCTTCCAAGTCTGCTGTAAAATCGTAGTTCATCAGGTTATTAAAACTTTCATCCAGACGATCTGTAACAATCTCACCCATTTTTTCGGCAAACAGACGACGGTTTTCCAGTTTGACATAACCACGGTCTTGAATAGTTGAAATAATCGCAGCATAGGTCGATGGACGTCCAATACCTTTTTTCTCAAGCTCTTTCACCAAAGAGGCTTCGGTAAAACGCGCAGGCGGTTTGGTAAAGTGTTGTGATGGATCAAGCTTCTCTAATTTAAGAATTTCACCGACTTTAACTGCAGGCAGTAACACATCATCATCCGATTTGTTTTGCCCACGCACTTTGGTAAAGCCATCAAAAACTAGCGTACGACCTTTGGCTTTTAACTCGACACCATTGGCATCAACCAAAATGGTCGATGATAAATATTCGGCTGGTGTCATTTGGCAAGCGACGAACTGACGCCAAATCAGATCATATAAACGCTGTGCATCGCGCTCTACACCCACCAAACTGTCGCCTTTAAGCGCAACATTAGATGGACGAATCGCTTCGTGCGCTTCTTGTGCGCCTGCTTTATTGCCATAACGATTTGGTTTAGCAGGCAGATATTTTTGACCAAACTCCGCTTCAATATGCGTACGCACCATATTGACCGCGTCATCACTCAGGAAGGTCGAGTCTGTACGCATATAGGTGATAAAACCTGCCTCATACAAACGCTGTGCTAGCATCATGGTTTTCTTGACTGAAAAACCAAGACGGGTACTCGCAGCCTGTTGCAGCGTTGACGTGATATACGGCGCACTTGGGTTGACTTTGGTCGGCTTATCTTCACGTGCAGATACGGTGTATTGCGCATCTTTAATCAAGTTCAGTAAAGCATCGGTTTCAGCTTTGTTGCGTAACTTGAGGGTTTTACCCGCTTGCTTAACCGCTTCTAGACGAATGTCATCTTTTTCAGATTTAGTATCTGCAAAGACTTGCCAGTATTCTTCAGGGATAAAGGCGCGAATTTCACGCTCGCGCTCCACAACCAGCTTCACCGCAACTGACTGCACTCGTCCTGCCGATAAACCACGGGCAATTTTTTCCCAGAGCAGTGGCGAAATCATAAAACCCACCACGCGATCTAAGAAACGACGTGCCTGTTGGGCATTGACTTTGTTGGTATCTAAACGCGCAGGATGCTTAAAGGCTTCTTGAATCGCATTTTTGGTAATTTCGTTAAACACGACACGTTGATAACGTGAGTCATCTCCACCAATGACTTCTTTTAAGTGCCACGCAATCGCTTCCCCTTCACGGTCCAAGTCCGTTGCGAGATAGACTTCATCGACCTGCGATGCCAGTTTTTTTAATTCAGCGACTACATTTTCTTTGCCTGGCAGCACTTCATAGTGTGCTTTCCAGTCATGTTCAGGATCAACCCCCATACGGTTGACTAATGCTTGTTGAGCTTTTTCAGCTTTCTGAGCCTCGGTCAGTTTGGTTCGGGTGGTGGTTTTCTTTTCTGTGGTTTTTGCGCCACCACTGGTTGGCAAATCACGCACGTGACCGACCGAAGACTTCACAATGTAGTCCGAACCAAGATATTTATTGATTGTTTTCGCTTTTGCAGGCGACTCCACAATCACTAAGGCACGTTTGTGACCAGCTTCAGATTTGGCTGCAGTGCTTTTGGATGTGGACCGAGGAGCGTTCGCCATAAGTAACCGTATTTCCTATTTAATGGTTTAAAAATTAACGTTCAGCCAAGCTATGTAAAAAGGCTTTCATCTCATCTAATTGAGTTGCGCGAAGATCGGCTTCTTCATCCCAATAGATTCCTACACAGTTTGCCTGCATATCAATAGCATAAATGCCCTTTAATGCAATGGGTAAGCCTTGGAATTTCTCATCGCCATGCAACAGTTCTAGCTTTTGGTCTGTCACTAAAGCACGCATTAACGGTAAACGTGCATCGGCAATGAGTACACTGTAATACGCCACCATACTGGCACGTGATTCCGTGGCTTTCGGGATTTTTGTCCAGTCAGGCGCAACCACCAAACGAGGGTGTAGTCCCATTTTTCGGGCTTTTTCACGCATCAATCCTAAAGCTTTTTCTCTTGGGCTGACACGCAGACCAAAAATAGAGCCCATCACAAATATAATGATGGCAACGGCAACCCAAATTCCAGTATTTTCCATAGTACAACCTTTCTATTCTTATATTAGAGTTGCATAAGCACAATATAAAACGCAAGATTAAAATAAGCTGTGATTTATTTATTTCAAGTGTTTTAGTCTATCTGCCTACAAACAGCTTAAAATCGTCTTACGTGAAAAGGCATCATTTTCAAAACTTTAAATGGTTGATAAATGATGACTTAAATCAGTCGTATCGATAAAAAACTATCTTGCAGATGGGTTTTAAATCGACTCATGCCATTAATCGAAAAATTCTAAAACTTAGCTTAAAAACATTTCATGACTATATAGAACTTCATGTCCATTCCAATAAATATAGCCTTTTTCAATCAGTTCTTTGAGCAATAAACGAATATCAGACTTTGGAAATAACCGCTCTAGTAAATCACGCAACTCATAAATATCTTTCGGTTTTTCACCCTTTAGCTCACGTAACTTTTTGGCAACTTCCCATTGCACAGGGTCAATTTGGCTAAAGTTTTTAAATAAACTGTGCTGAGGATGTACCTCTGCGGCTTCAGTTTGCGCCACGATTGTAGAAGTGACTGTCGCCTCTTGCGTAGATTCTTCCACAGCATCCAAGTCAAGTTGAACCCACTGCTTCAGTACTTTTTTACGAAAGCTAATTTGCTCATCCACCCGCTTTACAATTTTCAGGTTCATCAACATACCAACCACATGCTGCACTTTGTCTGCCTCAAGTTGCAAAATATTGGCAATCGAGTTTTTTAAAGCCTCTACGTTAGTTGGCTTGCCTGACATTTTTGCCAACGCATCACAATACTTTTTTACCAACAGCAATTCAGGTTTGTTGCGAATTGCCATTGGGCTTGGTAAACGATTTTTGCTTTTCCCAGACTGCATTTCAGGCTGAATATGAATCAGGTGACAGGCAATTTCAGATGCTTGCAACATTTCCATTAAAATCTGAATACTGTCAGCCGCAGAAATCACTTCAACTTGTGTTTCTGGCTCTAGCAGTGCCATCAGTTGCCCAACTACCACTGCATATTCAAACTCTTTAAACTCTGCGCGCGGGCTGTCTAAAATCATAAGTTGACCCGTACTGATCCAGCCAGCGAGTTCAGTTAAATCCTGCAAGTTATATTCAAATTTTCCTGCACAATTAAACAGATACACACTCGGATGATGCTCAACAATTTCTCGCAACAAAGTCGCGGTAGGCAGGTTGTTTTCAAGGTCAAGTAATACAACTTTAGAGGACATAAACTTTAGCGGACACAATAGGGTTTAAAAGATTCAGGCACAGCAGCCGAGCATTACAGCGGGAAGTACAGCAAAGGTCAAATTAAAATCAGCACGGAAACCAATACCGTTGATTAAGTACGATTGATTAATAGTGTGGTGGGCGATTGGTCATCGGGTCAAATGGTGCAATCCCATCCGACAAATCTGCCGACTCTACCCGCTGATATAACAACTGCATTTGTTTCTTTAAATCAGCAATTTCCAGACTTTGATGAACCACTTGTTCATTCAATTGCTCAACTAAATCGTCCAAAAATGCAATTCGCACTTGCAAATCTTCAATGGGTGCGGAAAATGACGCCTGATCATCTATACTTTGTTTAGTCATTTCAAATCCTCATTTGAGATTTTTTAGGAAACACTATGGCCTATATTACTTTAAGGGATGTCCAACTCGCATTTGGTGGACCTGCCTTGCTCGACGGCACGAATTTTAACCTAGAACGTGGCGAACGAGTGTGTTTGATTGGCCGTAATGGAGAAGGTAAGTCTACTCTACTTAAACTGATTGAAGGAAGTTTACTGCCCGATGCAGGTGAAGTGTCTATTCAAAATGGCATCACCATTGCCATGTTGGCGCAAGATGTGCCCATGGATTCAGGCAAAGTCGCCGATATTGTTGCTGATGGTGCAGGCGAAGCTGCTGCAGTATTAAAAGCCTATCACGAAGCCAGTGATGCCTGTGTATTGGGCGATATGGATGCCTGTGACCGTATGGGGAACTTGCAACACAAGCTAGATCAGCTTGATGGCTGGGCGCTAGAAAATAAGGTCAATGCCATTTTAAGTAAAATGGGACTTGATCCAAATGCCGACTTGGCCGATTTATCGGGTGGACGTAAACGTCGTGTGTTGTTGGCACGTGCCCTACTCACCCAACCTGACGTATTGTTGCTAGATGAGCCGACCAACCACTTAGATGTGGAAAGTATTGAATGGCTAGAAAAATTTTTACTCGATCAAAATAATTTAACTCTACTGTTTATTTCGCATGACCGTGCTTTTGTCGATAGTATCGCCACCCGCATTGTCGAGTTAGATCGTGGTGTATTACGCAGCTACGAAGGCAACTATTCGCGTTATTTAGATTTAAAAGCGCAGCAACTTGAAGCTGAAGAAAAACAAAATGCGCTGTTTGATAAAAAACTGGCCGAAGAAGAAGCATGGATTCGTCAAGGCATTAAAGCACGTCGTACCCGCAACGAAGGACGTGTGCGTGCTTTAAAAGCCTTACGTGAAGAATCCAAAGCACGTCGCTTCCAACAAGGCAAAGTCAATATGGCAGCGCAGGAAGCCAATCGCTCAGGTAAACTGGTCTTTGATATTGAACATTTACAAGTGGCCTTTGGCAATCAAGCTCCAATTATCAAAGACTTTTCAACATTGGTATTACGTGGCGACCGTATTGGTTTAGTTGGTGATAACGGTGTCGGTAAAACCACTCTGATTAAAGCCATTTTAGGTGAAATTGAGCATGGCGGCTCTGTCAAAACAGGAACACAACTGGAAATTGCCTATTTTGACCAATTGCGTAACGTCTTGGATTTGGAAAAGTCGGTCAAAGATAACGTGTCTGAAGGTTCAGATTTTGTTGATGTGAACGGACAACGTCGTCATATCTATAGTTATTTACAAGACTTTTTATTCTCACCCGAACGTGCGCGCACGCCTGTTAAAGCCTTGTCTGGCGGTGAACGCAACCGTATTTTACTGGCCAAATTATTACTCAAACCATCTAACCTGATAGTAATGGATGAGCCGACCAACGACTTAGATATGGTCACTTTAGAGTTGCTTGAGGAAATGCTCAGCGACTATAAGGGTACTTTATTGCTGATTTCACACGACCGTGCTTTTATGGACAACGTGGTGACCTCGACTTGGGTATTTGATGGCAAAGGCAATATTGATGAATATATTGGCGGCTATCAGGACTACTTGCAGCAACGCCCAGACCAAACTGTAGTTGATCAAAAAAGTGATGTTAAAAAAGCCGTTGCCAAAGCCGAAGCAGCTGCAGCAGCGCCAACGGCCAAAAAAGTAAAATTGAGCTATAAAGATCAACGTGCTTTAGAGCAGTTGCCAGGTGAAATTGAAGCACTGGAACAGGAACAAACCGAATTGGCTGAAAAACTGGCGGATGGTTCTTGGTTTGTAACAGATGCCAATGCAGCCACCAAAGCCTCACAGCGTTTGGCTGAAATTGATGAAGAACTGCTGAAAAAACTAGAGCGTTGGGACGAACTGGAAAACTTAGCGAATGGTAACTAAGCATATTGGCTTAAGTGATTATTCCTAACTTTTTAAGCACAGGACTTGTCCCCAATACCAAAGCTTTGCAAAACCATTTTAAGCATCTTTCCCATTGGACGTATGCTTTTAAATTTTAAAATCGGTTCGTGCTAAACTGCAACGATACAACACTTTACACGGTCATTATGAGTCAACACACTGAATATCAACCAGGCGAATTTCAATGGTCTTTCCTGTTGCCAAAATATTGGGGCATCTGGATTGGCATTGTCTGCCTGATGATTTTAGCCATTTTGCCGTGGGCGATTCAGTATCGTTTGGCGCAGCTTTTAGGCAATCTTGCCTTTAACAGCATGAAGTCACGTCGCGTAACTACGTTACGCAATTTGGAAGTGTGTTTTCCTGAATGGAGCGAGGCTGAAGTACATGAAAATGCTCGCCAAGTCTTTGTTGATCAAATGCTGGGCGTATTTGAAACCTTAAATGCATGGTACTGTCCACAGTGGTTTAAAGGACGCACTCAGGTTGAAGGTTTGGAACATATTCAGCAAGCCCAAGCAGATGGTCGCGGGGTTTTATTGTTAGGCACACATTCTACTCTGCTAGATGCAGGTGGCTATGTCTGTGCACAATATTTTGACCCCGATGTGGTCTATCGTCCACAAAACAATCCCTTACTGGACATGCTGATTTACCGTTGTCGCGCCACCATTTACGGTCATCAAATTGACCACGATGACATGCGTGGTTTAATCCGCCACTTAAAAAATGGTCGTGCCATTTGGTATAGCCCAGATCAGGACTTTGGTTTAAAACAAGGTGTTATGGCGCCATTTTTTGGCGTGCCTGCTGCGACAGTTACAGCGCATCGTCGTTTACTTAAAATGACCAAAGCCGCAGCAATTCCGTTATATTTTTACCGTACAGGTGAGCTTTCCAACCCTCAATATAAAGTCTTGATTGAACCTGAACTGCTGGATTTCCCAAGCGCAGATGAAGTTGCAGATGCAACGCGCACCAATTTCATTATTGAGCAGCAATTACGGATCGCTCCTACCCAATATATGTGGTTTCATCGTCGGTTTAAGAGCCGCCCCGAAGGTTATGACAGTATTTACTAATCTGTACGGCAGAAGGAAAGATTCATGAAAGTCATGCAGTTATTACCCGAATTAAACAGTGGCGGTGTAGAACGCGGTACGCTCGAAATCGCCCGAGCCTTGGTCGCTCAAGGACATACGTCATTGGTGGTGTCGAATGGCGGACGGATGGTTAACCAACTCGAAGCTGAAGGTTCCACTCATTTAAAGTTAGCCATCCACAAAAAATCATTATCAAGCTTGTGGCAAATCCGTCCTTTACGCCAACTGATTATGCAACATCAACCTGATATTGTGCATGTACGTTCCCGCGTACCTGCATGGCTAACTCATTTTTCCCTAAAAGGTATTCCAGCCGAAAAACGTCCACACTTAATTTCAACTGTACATGGTTTTTATTCAGTTAACCGTTACAGCCAAATTATGACCCAAGCGGAAAAAGTGATCGCAGTTTCTGACAGTGTAGTCAAATACATTCGTGATCATTATCAAAACTGTCCACCTGAAGATATTGTCCGTATTTATCGTGGAATTGACCCTGCTGCATTTCCGCACGGGTATCAACCTTCGGCACAATGGATGCAACAAACCTATCAAGATTTCCCAGAACTTGAACATAAGTTTTTAATTTGTTTGCCGGGACGTATCACCCGCTTAAAAGGTCATGAAACATTGATTGATCTAATTGCGAAATTAAAAACCCAGTATCCACAGATTCATGCTGTTGTTGTAGGCGGTGCAGATGTTAAAAAAGCAGCTTATTTACAGGAACTGGAACGCAATATTCGGGATAAACATCTGACCGAAGCGATAACCTTTGTTGGACACCGTTCTGACATTCGCGAGTGGCTTGCGTTTAGCGATATTGTACTTTCACTTTCCAATCAGGCAGAAACCTTTGGACGCACTGCACTTGAGGCTTTATCTGTAGGAACACCTGTGATTGGCTGGAACCGTGGTGGTGTGGCTGAAATTTTGTCACAACTGTATCCGCAAGGGCTCATCGCAGCAGATGACCAAGTGGCTTTATTCAATGCAGTGCAATTGCATCTGGAAATACCGCAAAGTGTCACCCCTGTTGAATTGTTCAGCTTGGCAGATATGTGTCATCAAACCTTAGATTTATATCAGCAAGTTTTGCAGTCAAAACACACCTAAAGCCTTAAAACTGAATCGAGCTGATTGAAATTTAATTTGTTTAAAAACAATGAGAATGAAAAAAATAAGCCCTAAAAAATCATCGCCCGAGTTCTACATCCTGTAAAACTCGGGCTCATGAGGTTGTGCTTTCAAAACTTATTGTTATTTTATTGTATGGCGTTCCTTACCTACATCATATCCTTGATGTTTATCCCTCAGCGTCGTCTTCCTTAATGGGATATTCCGTTCCCGAGTCCTTGTGCTGATGAATTAATCTTAACCAGATCAGTCAGAATAAACCATGCGTCATGTGCCTAAATCCGTGTAAGCCATTTCGTACACTTTTCGTTTAATTTCTAAACCGATTTATCCTGTGCTTTATACGGTTGTGCAATTTCATCGGTCACCAGTTTTTCTTCTTGCTCTGCTTTTTCAATCCCATCCTGAATCGCCTGTTGTGCTTCCTGCTCATCGGCATCGGTTTGCGGCAGTTCTTCCTGAATTCGATCAAACACCCGCCCAGTTTGCAATACCACATACACAGGAAAATGATCTGAACCAATATGTGCTAAACGCTGCATATCCACCAATGCAAAATCAGTACTATGAAAAACGTGGTCTAATGACCAACGCAATAAAGGATAATCGGCATGAAAGGTATTGATATAGTGCCGCCCAACGCGTGGATCAAGCAGGCCACTAATCCGCTGAAACAATCGTGTCGTACGTGACCATGCCACATCGTTTAAATCGCCCATTACGATACAGCTTTCATCTAAATCTTTAATTTGATCGCCCACGATGAGTAACTCCGCATCACGCAAAGTTGAATCTTCGGCCTCGGTAGGACTTGGTGGTTTAGGATGCAAACAATACAACTGTACAGGCTGCCCCGAAGGCAAAATCACACTGGTATGAATAGATGGAATTTCATCACTCAGAATAAATTTGATCTCACTGTCTTTTAATGGCAAACGGCTATACAAATGCATGCCATATAAATTATCTAAAGGCACAGCGACCCGATAAGGATAGTCGGCTTCAATCACAGACAAGGCTTGTTGCCATGCCAAATCAGTTTCTAAAGTCAATACCAAGTCTGGTTTTAAGGCTTGAATATGTTCAATCAACAGATGATATTTCTGATTTGGTGTCAGAACATTGGACACGATTAATGAAATTTGTTTTTCAGGATTTAGCTGTTCTGGACGAACTTGTTTGACCTGTTTTTTCCACAGCAAGGTGTAGGGCAAGACCATTTTGAGCTGATAAGCCAAAGCCGCAATCAGTCCAATTAAAATCACTTGGCTAGACACATCCCACGTCTGCTCCCAAATCAGTAGCAAAACAAAGGCAATGATGCCTAAAACCAAGATCTGTAAACGTGGAAAATCTGCGCCCCGAATCCACCATTCATCACGTGGAATCAGTGACCAAAAACTTAACCAAATGACTAATATTGCAAGCCCTTTTACCCAAATCATCTTGCTTTACTCTTTTGTATTTTTTGTCGTTTTTACATGAAAACCAAAGTTATCAATTTTGTATGTAACACAAACAAGAGATTTCACTCAATAATACTCATGTTTTGTTCATGTAATGCTTGCAGTTGCGCCCCCTTTTGATAGACTTATATTCCTTTATTGTTTTTTAACGCACCGAGGCAAAGTGGCATGAAAGTAGGTCTGGTCGGTTGGCGCGGGATGGTGGGTTCCGTCCTTATGCAACGTATGGTTGAAGAAAATGATTTTGCTCATTTTGAACCATTCTATTTCTCTACCAGTAATGCTGGTGGTGAAGCACCAGCATTTGGTGGTAAGACTGCTCCAGCACTTATGGATGCAACAGATATTGAAAGTCTGAAGCAAATGGATGTCATTATTACCTGTCAAGGTGGTGATTACACTTCTGCCGTTTTCCCGAAGCTTAAAGCTGAAGGATGGAATGGTTACTGGATTGATGCTGCATCTACCCTACGTATGGATGATGAAGCGATTATCGTACTTGATCCAGTCAACATGAATGTCATTAAAGATGGCTTGGTGAATGGCACCAAAACATTTGTGGGCGGTAACTGTACTGTTTCACTCATGTTGATGGGCTTGGGTTCATTATTCCAAAACAATTTGGTGGAATGGGCAACTTCAATGACCTATCAAGCAGCTTCTGGTGCAGGTGCGCAAAACATGCGTGAGCTGATCACAGGCATGGGCTACTTGTATAACAACACCAAAGACTTGTTGGATGACCCACGTTCACCAATTTTAGACATCGACTCTAAAATTGCCGAATTACAACGTGGCGAAGGTTTCCCATCGGCAAACTTTGGTGTGCCTTTAGCGGGTTCTCTCATTCCATATATCGACAAACAGCTTGAAAGCGGTCAGTCAAAAGAAGAATGGAAAGGTCAGGTTGAAACCAACAAGATTTTAGGCAATCAGCAGATTGTTCCAATTGATGGTCACTGTGTGCGTATTGGCGCAATGCGTTGTCACTCTCAGGCAATCACATTGAAGCTGAAAAAAGACGTTCCACTGAACGAAATTGAAGATATGATTCGTCAATCAAGCCAATGGGCAAAAGTGGTACCAAATACACGCGAAGCATCAATGACCGATCTTACCCCAGTTGCAGTTACAGGGACTTTAACAGTACCTGTTGGTCGTTTACGCAAAATGAACATGGGTAAAGAATACCTTGGTGCATTCACTGTAGGTGACCAATTACTTTGGGGCGCAGCAGAGCCATTACGTCGTATGTTACGCATCTTAATTGATTACAAAAATGCTTAAGCTTCGTCTTGAGCACTGAATCATTTTTGATTCTGTGATCAATCTCAACAAGCCAGTCAAATTTGACTGGCTTTTTTATGTAATCAACGTGTTAATATTTTACAATCGACCTACAACTCGCTACTCTATCCTTTTCGCCTTGCGATAAATGACCGAGCTAACAATTAAGATGACTGTATATAACAAATTAAAGATCGCCATTTTATCTATTTTGGCTTCACAGCAAATGTATGCAATGAATGTTGACCCGATTCAAATTCAGTCAACAACTGGGGAATTGCTCTATGCCGAAATCAACTTTCGTCAATCGAATGTGAATGAAGCGATTGATGTTAGTTTAGCTACGGCCGAAGATCTGATGTCGATTGGTGCGAGCCACCGTCCGCCTGGTCATCTTAACTTTTTTACACGTCGTAACAGCAACGGTACAGGGGTCATCACCATTACCTCATCTCGACCTCTAACCGAGTCTGAGTTGAATATTGTGGTCAAAATTAAAGAAGGTAATGCAACTCGCCTGCAACATATTCGTACACCATTAAAACGCAGTGCACCTGCGCCATTGGCCGCTATGCAACGCAGTAATGAACAAGCTTTAACGCCTGTCATGATTGTCAATGAGCAAGACATTGCTTTAAATTTACCCGTAAGTGCGAACTATCAGGTTGAAACGCCTAAAGCAATTGAACAACAAGCTTTTGAAGCACCGTTAACCATTAAACGTAATACACCACCTGCATTAAACCATCAAACAGTGACGGTGGTTCAAACTGCACCAAGCCGTAGCGCAGCAAGTGAAAATACGACTGTGATTGCCCCAAAAGTAGCGCCAGCACAGACAAATAACAACCCAACACCGACAGCATCTACAGCCACCACTTCAGTCACCGCACAACAATCGGCTGATCCATTGGTACAAAAATTTGCTGAACAGCAACGTACGAAGCAACTAGCACAAACTCAGCCTGCTGCTGCAACGAAAAAGCCTGCACAAATAGCGGCTACACAAGCTAAACCAAGCCCTGTAACAGCGAAGCCTACGGTCAATACTCAACATGTAGTGCAATCGAATGAATCATTATGGGCCATTGCCTCACGCATTGCGGGCGAAAACAATCGCCCTGTTGCCGAAGTGATGCAACAAATTAAAGCCAATAATGAGCATGCTTTTATTCAAGGCGATGCCAATCGTTTACGTCGTGGTGCGACCTTAAACTTACATGCACAAGCTAACTCTAAACCAGAGAAAAAAGCCGCAATTCCACAACCAGAAACGGCCAGTGCACCACAATCAGGCAAAGCCAAATATCGTTTAAATCAAGCAGAAATGAGCCTTGTGGCAGATAATCAACAAGACTCGACCCACGGTTCTGCCAAGAAGAACACACAATCCACACAAACTTCGGGTGACTTGTCATTAAAAGTTATGACATCCCGCGAGAAAACCGTTAAATTACAGAGAAACGTAACAGAATTAGAATTGGCATTACGTCAGAAGGATCACAGAATTCAATTACTCAACGCGCGCCTTGCCGAACTGCAACAACAATTGCAAAAACAACAAGCCGCAAATAAGCCAAAACACTAAATGTTACACACAATGATTTTTTTGGATAAGGTCAAACAGGGACCACATCCTCAAGGGGTATAAACATGCTGATTTATGTGATTCCGTTTATTTTATTACTGGTGATCGCAATTTTCTTGAAAAAGCGTGAAGCAAGTAAAGAAGCCGAACCAAGCAACAAGAAAACAGCAGCGCCAGCCAAAACCAGTGCCAAGAAAACCACAACTACCAAAAAAGTTGCCCAGAAATCGGTGGTGGTTGAAGAGGTTGTTCCAACTCCACAACACTCTACCCCTGTCCCTGTAAAAATCCAAACTAACATTGAAAACCTGATCAAAGAGCGTAATTTCTTTGCTGCAGAAGCGCAAATTAACCAAGCATTAAAACATGATAACTCATTGCATGGTTTGTATTTGTTATTGCTTGATATTCATTTACAACAAAAAGATGAATTTGCAATTGATCAATTGCTGAATCATTTACGCTCTTTAGAGCTTGACGATATTCTGTCACAAGCTGAAGCAAAAAAAGCCAGTCATGCACATGAAGATATTGCTGAAAAATCAGCAAATGAAGCGCCGACTGCAGCTCCAAGCAGCTTAGATTTTACTGCACCTGTGAGTACGCCAAATCAAACGGCTTCTTTTGACCAGTTACAGCACGAACTGACTTCAAATAAAACTGCAGAACCTGAAGCAGCTTTGAAATTTGACACCTCATCCTTAAATTTCAGCCCTGCTGCCGAACCTGAAGTCAAAGCAGAACCTGCGGCACTGGATTTTAATTTCTCACTCGATTCTGCACCAACAGAAGTAAAAACTGAAGCGCCTGCGATTACAGCTGAACCAAGTGCAAGCCCTGCAGAGAAAGTTAAACCGCTCGACTTCACGTTTGATTTAACACCAAGCCCAGCTGAAACCACAGTAGCACCAGAAACAGCAGCCCCAGAATCAACAATAAGTGAAGCTTCTTCAGTCGAAGCCCCAAGTCTAGACTTCAATTTTTCTACACCAGAAAGTGCACCTGCAGTTGAAGCAAAAGCTGAACCTGCAACGCCTGATTTTAATTTCACATTTGACAGTACGCCTGCTGCGGAAACCAATCTTCAACCTACAACTGAACCAGAAATCATTGCTGCACCAAGTATTGCACATGAACCTGCTGCAACCGTTGTCAGTACAGATGTTGATCTGAATGATCCATTGGTGAAATCATTCCCAGACTTATATCAAGTGGATGAAATTCAGTTGAACTTAGACTTAGCGAGCCAATATGTAGAGTTGGGCGCTTATGATGCTGCGAAAGCTTTACTTGGCGAACAAGATGCAAATTACTCTGCTGAACAACGCCAACGTGCCGATCAGTTACTGAATCAAATCGCTTCTTAATTCAAATCAGATTAAGATAAAGCAGTCATTCTTGACTGCTTTTTTTATGATGAAAAAAATTGCGTTAATCTATATGGGCGGCACTTTTGGCTGTGTCGGTGAACCACTAAGCCCAATGCCTGCCGAGCAATTCCTGCCACGCTTGGCACAGGTCTTGCCCCTAAATTTAGAGATTGAATGTTTTGTTGCCCCTGTCATTAAAGACAGTAGTGCCTGCACAGCAGCAGACTGGTTACAGCTCATTCAATATATTCAAAAATTACAACACGATGATTTTCAACATTTCGTTATTTTACATGGCACCGACACCCTCAGCTATGCCAGCGCAGTCTTGGCACGTTTTTTAGCGCAAAGTACCCATGTCATTCTCACGGGTAGCCAATATCCCTTACTCAATGCACAAGGCACAGATACCCGTGAATTTAGTGATGCCTTGGACAACCTAAATTTTGCTTTACAACAGATTCATCAAGTGACTCAGGGAGTATATCTGGCCTTCCATCAGCAACTGATTCATGCCGCAACGGCACTGAAACAACACACCACCGAGTTAAATGCATTTACAGGTCAGTCTGCTTTGGTTTACACGGAGAACAAATCGCAGAATGAGCCAGCATTCAACATTAGCACTCAACATATTGAAAAAGCCCAGCACTTTAACTGCCTGAACTGGATGTTACAGCCAATTGCCATTTCCGCTTTGGTCGATAATTTAAAAGCCTTACAGCAACAGCCACCACACTGCCTCATTTTACAGAGTTATGGTACAGGCAATATGGCCGTCAATGCCGAAGTGATTGAGTTAATTCAGGCCTTACAAGCTCAACAATGTGCCGTGATTCTCACCACCCAAGTCACTTTTGGTGGCATGCAACAACGCTATGCGATCAGCCAGTGGTTACAGGACAGTAAAATTTTAATCAGTGATTGCCAAAGTCACGCAGATCTTTATGCCAAAGCCTTAAAAATGTATTTACAATACGACAGCCTTGCACAGTGGTATGCGCATTGGCAGTCTTCAGTGTGATTTGAGGTGATTATGCAGCGTTTTGCAATCGGAATTGAGTTTTGTGGCATTCGGTATCGGGGTTGGCAGACCCAGCAAGCAGGCGTACCTAGTGTGCAGGAAACCATTGAAAAAGTTCTGAGCAAAATTGCCGATGAACCCATTATTTTACATGGTGCAGGACGTACCGATGCAGGCGTGCATGCAACCAATATGGTGGCACATTTTGATACGCATGCCATTCGCCCTGAACGCGGTTGGTTGATGGGTGCCAACAGCCAACTACCCAAAGACATTGCAATTCAATGGATTAAAACGATGGATATGGACTTCCATGCTCGTTTTAAGGCTCAGGCACGGCGTTATCGGTATGTGGTGTATAACAATCCACAACGCCCTGCCTTGCTGCACAAACAAGTCACTCACGCTTATTATCCCTTAGATGTCGATAAAATGATTGCGGCTGCGCAGAAATTTGAAGGGACACATAATTTTGAAAGCTTTCGTGCCGCAGCGTGTCAGTCCAATCAGCCTGTCCGTCATGTCAGCCATTGCCGCTTAATTCGTCACGGCAATTATTTAGTGTTAGATATTCAAGCCGATGGTTTTTTACATCACATGGTTCGCAATATCATGGGTTGTCTATTGGAGATCGGGCAAGGTTTGTATGACATTGCACATATTGACCAAATTTTTGCAGCTCAAGACCGTAAAGCTGCAGGGATTACTGCCCCGCCAGATGGCTTGTATTTTATTCAGGCACATTATCCTGAACAGTATGATTTACCGAAAGTTCCTTTAGGGCCACATTGGTTAAACATGCCGGAATAATTTAATCCCTCCCTACCTCCCTTTTCCAAAGAGAGGAGCTCCATTTCGAGGCGTTAAAAACGAAAGTCCCCCCTTTGAAAAAGGGGGATTTAGGGAGGATTCTGTTTAGGAAAGGTTTTAAATTTTCAAACTTAACGCTGTTTACGTTTTCTATATTCCACTGGAGTTTCATTGGTCCAGCGTTTAAAAGCACGATAAAAAGTACTTGGCTCTGAAAAACCCGTTAAGTACACAATCCGCTCCACGCTTTCATTGGTATTCGATAATAATCGTTTAGCCAAACGACATCGATAATCGGACAGAATTTGCTGAAAACTGGTATTGGCTTCGCTCAATTGGGTACGCAAACGACGTGGCGTGATATTCAATTGTGCCGCCACTGTTTCTAGTGTCGTTTCTCCACTTTCTAAGGTCGAACCAATGGCACGGCGCACTTCACCAACCAAATCATAACGCGCCAGTTCCTGCAGTTTTTCCAATGCCAACTGTTCGTGTAATTGCAATAACTCAGGTTCTGCCTGCCACAGTGGATAATCCAAAATACTCGGATCAAAATACAAACGCGTTTCTTTCTGCCCCAAACTCACAGGACATTCAAAGACACGGAAATATTCATCATCTGCAGCACCATCACTAAAGTTAAAGTCAATATAAATAGGCTGAAAACGACCTTCGGTAATGAATTTAAAGAAGCGTAAAACACCCGACATGGCGCATTCAGAAAAATGACGATTGACGATATTTTCTGACCACGGCTGCACGCCATTGGTTAAATAGCAGCGTCCATCTTCCACTACCAATTTGGCATCAAAAGCATCACTAATCAGGCGTTGATAAGCCAAAGCACGTTTTAGGCCTTCACCAAAGTTTTCTGAAGAAATAAACAAATGTTCAATCACCTGCCCGCGATAAAGTGGCAAATGTTCCCCCAGATGTAAACCAATATCAGGGTCTTTACTGACTTCCTCAGCCGCAACCCAAAACGCATATTGTGCATTTAAAGGCGTACGTTCATTGGCTTCGACCTGATTTAAGGCCACACCTGCTTTTGTTAAAATATCTTCGGTTGGCAACCCCGCACGACGAATCGCTTGGTAGCCTAAACGCAATACAACCGATGCATCAGTTAGCTGACCCACGCAAAAACCTTCCTTGTATGTACTTCATTTATACTTAAAAAGATTGAAATTAGATTAACTGCGATTGACCGAACTGACAACCTACCCAAGCCCATTTTTACAGAAAAAGTATAAACCGATGATTCGCTTATTTTACTAACAGATGCGCTGTGTATAGGGTAAAGCATCTTGTTTTTTTCAGAAAAATTGCCTATAATTTGCGCCTTTCCAATTTGATACTCAGGTAGGCTATGGCCAATAAAGAGGAACTCATCGAGTTCGAAGGCGTTGTCACCGAAACGCTTCCTAATACTATGTTTCGTGTACGTTTAGAAAACGGTCATGAAGTGATTGCTCACATTTCTGGTAAAATGCGTAAACACTATATTCGTATTTTAACAGGCGACAGTGTGAAAGTTGAAATGACACCTTACGACTTAACCAAGGGTCGCATCACTTATCGCGCACGCTAAGTTTTAGAGTAAGCTAAAGCCACTTTCGGAGTGGCTTTTTTACGTTCACTTAAAAAAATTCTGTTTAGCCTTTAATTCGTCCCCGCCGCTTATCGAATCACCACATTCTTTTCTTGCATTGCCTTCTACAATAAAGTTTTGAGCAAGGGAGAAAAAGCATGTTATTTCGATCCTGCGTTGCTTGTATAACAGGTCTTTTTGCGCTCAGTTTAGTGGCGTGTAGTAGTAATCCACCGCATTCCACTTTAAACCGCGATGCGTATTTACAGCAATTTATTGGTCAATCTAGCCAATATATCCTGACCCATTTGCAATTAAGCCAAATTGGCTATCAACAGCTTGGTACAGCTCAAGCTACCCCTCAATTGCTACATTACCGTATCATTATTCGTCCTGTACGTGTTCCGATCCCTATGGCGCAGCATCCCACTACAGGTATTGGTGCTGTTCCGTTAAATATCGGTATCCCGAGTCATGAAAGTTACGATGTTGCACTGACTTGTGATTTGTATTTTCGCCTACAGCAGAGTATTGCTACCGCAGTGTATGTTTCGGGACAACGCTGTTAAGTCTCCTAGCTAAAACACTCTGAAAGTACAAAACCAATAAAAAAACGCAGCCCGAAGACTGCGTTTAATGATTTGATTTTGAGCTGTAAGCGATAGGTTAAATCGCTTAAATTTTTAGTTGAGTGCCGTAACGACTGCTTGACCCATTTCAACAGTACCAACTTTATTCATGCCTTCAGACATAATATCGGCAGTACGTAAACCTTGATCTAATACATTGCCTACTGCATCTTCAATGGCTTTTGCTGCCGCTTCTTCGCGGAAGGTGTAACGTAACATCATTGCCACAGAAAGAATGGTTGCCAATGGGTTTGCCAAGTTTTGACCTGCGATATCTGGCGCTGAACCATGGCAAGGCTCATACATACCTTTGCCATTTTCGTCTAAAGATGCAGATGGCAACATACCAATAGAACCTGTCAACATCGCCGCTTCATCAGACAAGATGTCACCAAACAAGTTACCTGTCACCAATACGTCAAATTGTTTTGGCGCGCGTACCAATTGCATCGCTGCGTTATCGACATACATGTGCGACAAGTTGATTTCTGGGTACTGTTCTGCATGTAACTGAGTCACGGTTTGCTTCCACAATTCAGTCACTTCCAGTACGTTGGCTTTATCCACCGAACATACTTTACCGCCACGCAATTTCGCCATTTCAAACGCTACTTTTGCAATGCGTTTGATTTCTGACTCAGCATATACGTCGGTATTAAAACCTTGTTTTTCACCATTTTCTAATTCACGGATACCACGTGGCTGACCGAAATAGATACCACCTGTCAATTCACGCACGATTAAGATATCTAAGCCTGATACGATTTCAGGTTTTAAGCTTGAAGCATCTGCCAATTGTGGATACAAAATTGCAGGACGTAAGTTAGCAAATAAATTGAGTTCTGAACGCAATTTTAATAAGCCACGCTCTGGACGGATTGAACGCTCAATGTTGTCCCATTTTGGACCACCAACTGCACCCAATAAAATTGCATCGGCTTTTTTCGCTTGCTCAGATGTCACTGCTGGGTACGGTTCGCCATGTGCATCAATTGCAGAACCACCCAATAAACCTTGTTCCCAAGTCAAACCCAAATTGAATTTTTCATTGACACGTGTCAGCACTTGTTCAGCAGCTTTCACAATTTCTGGACCAATGCCGTCACCAGCTAAAATCAAAATATGTTTTGACATGAGAGTTTCCATTGTTCATGACAGTCAAAGACTGTGGGATTAAATTTTTTGTTCTACAAACTCACCCAAGCCATTTAAGACATTGTAGGGTTTGCAAAAACGTCGAATGGTTTTGTTGTTTTGCACCAAATCTACACATAAAGGATCTGGCGCAGACACATTTAATAAGCTGCCTTTAGTACGACTTCGATCACGATACATTCTAAAGGTATATTTTTGCTTGGCATTAAACTTATGAATTACATGCAGTTTTTCTGCACGATCTTTAGAAATGGGATAAAAGCGAATCACCAATTCATGTTGTTTAGGCGGTACAGATAAATACAAGGCATTGGATTTATTTAAGGATGATTCCTGTAAACGCACTAAACCCTCCTGAATGGCAGCACGTGTAACACGATGTTTTTCTGCATCGACAATTGTGACCGTATTTAAACGCTCAAACTCACAATCATCTGTACCCGCACAGTAAATCAGTGCATTGGATTTGCTTTGTTCAGTTTCTTTCACCTGTTTAATGCGTGCTGTATTCCACGTTTGGCATGCGCTTAGCATGGTGATACATAATCCAATGACAGCAAGCCGACCGAAAATTTTAGTCATTGTTCGCGCCCAACCTCACCTGTTAGATACAAAATATAAAAATTATTATGTGCCGATGTTAGCAAGAGTTAGGCAGCGATGCTATGACAAATTTCAGCGAATTTATGCCTGAATTTCGGCAAAAACCCATGGACGCGACTGCTTAGTTTTCTCTTCATAAGCACGAATGTCATCGGCTGCTTGTAATGTTAAGCCAATATCATCCAAACCATTCAATAAACAGTGTTTACGGAATGGATCTACTTCAAATTTAAATGCCGTACCGCTTGGTGTACGTACTTCTTGTGCGTCCAAGTCGATGGTTAATTGATAGCCTTCAGTCGCCGCACATTCTTTAAATAATTGCTCGACCTGCTCTTCAGACAAGATCACAGGCAACATGCCGTTTTTAAAGCAGTTATTGAAGAAAATATCGGCAAAGCTTGGTGCAATAACGGTACGGAAACCATATTCATTCAATGCCCAAGGTGCGTGCTCACGGCTTGAACCACAACCAAAGTTGGCACGTGAAATTAAGATTGAAGCACCCTGATAACGCGGCTGATTCAATACAAACTCAGTATTAATCGGACGTTTTGAGTTGTCCTGACCCGGATAACCTTCATCTAAATAACGCAATTCATCAAATAAGTTATCGCCAAAACCTGTACGTTTGATAGATTTCAAAAACTGTTTTGGAATGATTAAGTCTGTATCGACATTGGCACGGTCTAATGGTGCAACGATACCTTGTTCAACGGTATATTTTTTCATGTTTAATTCTCACTGAATCCGTAACCTCTCCCTTGCCCTCTGCTATAGCGAGAGGGAACGCCATCTCTCTGAGAGAAGGCTGGGATGAAGGCATAACTTAGAATGAACGTACGTCTACAAAATGACCTGCGATTGCTGCCGCAGCTGCCATTGCTGGACTCACCAAATGGGTACGACCACCGTTACCTTGACGACCTTCAAAGTTACGGTTTGAAGTCGATGCACAGTGTTCACCCGGTTGCAATTTGTCTGCGTTCATTGCCAAGCACATTGAACAACCTGGTTCACGCCATTCAAAGCCTGCTTCTACAAACACTTTGTCTAAGCCTTCTTGTTCCGCTTGTTGCTTAACTAAACCAGAACCCGGAACCACCATCGCCTGTTTAATGCTTGCTGCAACTTTACGACCTTTAATCACTTCAGCGGCTGCACGAATATCTTCAATACGCGAGTTGGTGCATGAGCCAATAAATACGCGGTCTAATTGAATATCTGCCAAAGACTGACCTGCAGTTAAGCCCATATATTGATAAGCACGCGTCCAGTCATTGCGCTGTACATCATCTTTCGCCTGCTCTAAAGTTGGTACGGCTTGTGATACTGGAATGACCATTTCAGGTGAAGTTCCCCAAGACACTTGCGGCTCAATTTCTTCGCCTTGTAATACCACTACGGTGTCAAAGTGCGCGCCTTCATCTGAGTGTAAAGTATTCCAGTAAGCAACTGCTGCATCCCATTGCTCGCCTTTTGGTGCATAGTTACGACCTTTCACGTATTCAATGGTTTTGTCATCCACAGCGACCATACCTACGCGCGCGCCTGCTTCAATCGCCATATTACATACTGTCATACGTCCTTCAATCGACATATCACGGAATACTTGACCACCAAACTCAATCGCGTGACCTGTACCGCCTGCAGTACCAATTTTACCAATGATCGCTAAAACGACATCTTTCGGTGTAACGCCTTGACCTAATTTGCCATCTACACGCACTAGCATGTTTTTCATTTTCTTTTGAACTAAGCATTGGGTTGCTAATACGTGTTCAACTTCAGACGTCCCAATACCATGCGCTAAACACCCAAATGCACCGTGAGTCGCTGTATGTGAGTCACCACAAACTACGGTCATACCTGGCAAAGTTAAGCCCTGCTCAGGCCCAACCACGTGCGCAATCCCCTGACGGATGTCGTTGATGTCAAACTGCACCACGTTAAAGGTTTTACAGTTGTCATCTAAAGTTTGTACCTGAATACGTGAGGTATCATCTTCAATACCTGCAATACCGTCTGCACGTTCTTTCTTAGACGTTGGTACGTTATGGTCAGGCGTTGCCACGTTGGCACTTAAACGCCACGGCTTACGTCCTGCAAGTTGCAAACCTTCAAAGGCTTGTGGAGAAGTCACTTCATGCAATAAATGACGGTCGATATACAATAAAGCCGAGCCATCATCACGTTGAGTGACCAAGTGATCATCCCACAATTTGTCGTACAAAGTTTTTGCAGCTGGATTTTGTGCTTGTTGGTTTTCGCCTGCCATGTCAGATCTACTCCACTGGACTGGGTAATTTTTTCATTAATTTGATTATAACCGCGAATTTGTATAAATCTAATTTATCATTTTTATTAATTTAAAAACTTTTAGGAATTATTTAGTTGTTTCTAGCAAAATAATTTTTATCCACTGGAGCGTAAAACCTCGTGGTTCAGCACGAGGATATAAGCGACTGGAGTAAACCATATGAACGACACGAAATGTCGTTTTAAATACTTGTAATATAGTCACTATTAAGAAAAATACTGTTAAAATAATTGGATGAAGACACTCAAATTACGCATAAAAGACAAACATTGCAAGGTACTAAACCAACTAGCGACCGAAGTCAATTTCGTCTGGAATTATGTCAATGATTTGTGTTTCAAACACCTACAACAAAAACAACAATTCTTTTCAGCATACGACCTTGCAAAATACACGAAAGGCACATCGAAAGAATGCAACTTGCACAGTCAAACTATTCAGGCAGTGACAGAAGAATTGGTCACAAGACGCAAGCAGTTCA
>NZ_VPEN01000130.1:0-1253 GCF_013417135.1 Acinetobacter sp. YH16051
GCAGTGAATTGTGGAGTTGCAACTGTTTATCGAGTTGCTAAAGTCATTTAAAAAGGCTTGTATCAGTGCTTCCCTTATGTCATATCTATTTACAAAGGAGCAAGGCATTCTTAAAGGTCAAAAGACGGAATTAATGATGAAAAAGCATTTGATTTACCTTGTTTTTATAGTGATGGTTTTTATTTTAGCTCTGGTTGTAAAGATTGATAATGATCATAAAAAAGGGCAAGCATTAAAGAAATTGGAACTAGTTGAAAAGCAAATCCCTTAGGTAAAAATTGACTTATACTTATTTAAATAACGCTAATAACTAAGCCCAAAAAACACCTAGACCCAGTGCTATACACGCTTAGTTTTTTATATTTCAAAAGAGTATTTTAGCAAATATCATAAAAGATCGGTCTATTCTCAAGCCGGTTTTCTATATCGCAGAGCATCATGGCTTTATCATAGATATATGAATATTAAGATAAATAAAAAGCCCTATAGTCTCTCCCGTTACTATAAGGCTTATAAAACGCTGTAATTTTTTTCTTAATTACCTACTTTTCGATGTAGGTTATGAATATATTTTACCTATTGGTAAAAATAAAGATATAAGACAAAAGATGAATACGTTAGGAGTTCCGCGTAAAAACTACTAATTTCGTATAACCACCATTATGTTAAATGGAATCTAAAAAGGCTGTATTTGAGTGGAAGAATGTATATATAACGGATGTCCAGGTTCTCCACTTTTATTTAATTTAAGATAATAGAGTCTGTCCGTAAGCAATTGTTTTACAAAAGTTGATCTCGCTTTAAAAACACCATCATTTCCCCAACAAGCAATAAGTTTTTGGGATTCTGCTGCTAATTGCTTTAAGTGGGCATCGTTATCAGGACCAATAGGGTCTTCTTGGGACATCATTTCTTGTGGATCAGTAGCTCTATATGCAAATAGATTAGCCATATAAATGCCACCACCTCCCCAACTTTTAGCAAAATTAATGCATCGTCTTGTGGTTCGGTCATCTTGCTCATGGTCTGCAGTTGATGGATTTAAGCCGACAAAGGTAAATATTGGTTTTTCTTTATCCCAAATACGCCAAAGTGAATAACGATATTTGTTACAGTCAGAAATGATTGCCCCTTTTTCTATCATTAAATTGTCCTTCTTGATCTATTTCGAATAAGAGATTTTATGTTAAATAGGTTCGATTAAGCAGATCGTCTTCTAATTTTGAACATTGCTCATCATCAATGACTCCGGT
>NZ_VPEN01000131.1:0-1243 GCF_013417135.1 Acinetobacter sp. YH16051
TAAAAATTGCAATGGGAAGTCTTGCGTTCGCATCATGAAAAATGACTGTCACGGACCAAACAAAGATTATTGCGTGATTGACCCTAAATAATGCTTTTTAAAGCGGAGCTGCAATCCAATAACCGTGGTTAGCGCAAACATCAGGAATAGGGTCAGTAATAGATCGAGGTTTCGTTGGGTACTGGCCTCCACCAAGTCTAATTTCATCACCTACAAAAACTTTATGATTATTAAATTTGTTGGTAATACTGATCCTACCGTCACTTGTATATTCTAACTCGCTGCTACTAGCCCAGATAATAAAAGGGCTGGTATCACTGTTTAGACGAATACAACCATGTGGATCTAAATGTAATTTGCCACCTGCAAGTGAAACCATATAAGTCTTCACTTCGGGACTTTGCTTGATAAAAAATACTGGTTTTACAGGTTCTATAATATTAGAAACTAAAGCAGGCTTTGCCATGCAGCCAGTAAGCACAGAAATAATGAAAAAACTTTGGGCTAAATTATATATTTTCATAGTCAACCAAGTTATGAGATGGGACAGTACTTTGCTTGGTTTCTTTCGTTATTCAATTTATACCGGTGCACGCAAAGTGGCTCGACTTTGAAACATGGCTAAAGCCCTATTTCAAAGCATCGAGCAAAATTTTAATTAAACACGTTTCAATGCCATGATATGACGAACCATCTCGTTAATATGCTGTTTTGTTTCATCATCTTGAGAACTTAGCCAAGTTACAACATCCGCATCAAAAGCTTTTGCTTGAGCAATCGCATGGCGTTCTTGTAATTTTTTCACGAAGTTTGGTTTTACTACTGGCGCATTGGTAGGGTCAAAATTTTTATAGCGTTCTAATTCATTTTGCATGGTTATACCTCCGCTTTTGATTGTGTGATGGCTCAAAAGCAGTAATGATTCTTGCAACATCACCACGTTCGACCCAAACCACTGTTAGTAGTCTACCACGATTGCTTAGACCGATTGATATCAACCGTTGTTCGTCATAATGACCAAGATCGTCAAAGGACATCAGCTCTGGATCAAGAAAAACGCTACATACTTCTTCAAAAGTAATTTCACGCCCTCGATAGACTATTTCCATTTTTTTATCGTGCCATTCAAATAGCAGACCGTAATACTCAATCAACGGCATCTTTAGCCTTTTCCCTAGATTTACAACCTTCTAAAAGTCTACTTAGAGGGTTTCACTTATTCAATAACTCATTAATTTAAATG
>NZ_VPEN01000132.1:0-1232 GCF_013417135.1 Acinetobacter sp. YH16051
TCTGGTTAGGTTGGGCTTCTTTCGACGGTGCAATCCAAGAAATCCCTAGTCCGTTGATTGGTGCTCTTATCAGGTACGCACTGTAATCTTTCGATACCGCAGCGTGATTCGGAGGCAGAGCCGGAATTTCGTTTTCCGGTACGTTTTATTACCACAATTTGCCTGTTTATCCTTTCGGAGACCGGGCTAAGTCCGAGTCAATCAAGTGGCACATGCGAGTTATTGTCTTTGAATGGTTTTAAGGAAGTCGTGACAAGCGAGCTTCCCATTGCTAAGATTGGATTGTCTAGGTCTGATCTTAGCAACGAATGCACCGAATCAGATTAGCAGAGCCGAAGTGATGTCACAATCATTTCGGCTCTGTGCCTTTCGGAGTATCACAAAAAAATCCCGTCATATTTAAATCCGCAACGCTCGCCGCAAGATGAAAATTTATTTTTCATCGAGGAAGCGGAAGTGCATCTGATGCTGATTGGTACTCGGTCACTCCGTTTTATTATTTTCCCGTTTTTTCTTGGCGCGTTTGTACATAGTTTTTACGGTAAGCACGCTTAAATTATGGGTTGTATGCTCATTTAAACAATCCGTTATGCGTTGCCATGATCGGTATTTTCTGGCTTCGGTGATTTCATCAAATGCTTCATCAAACACTTTTTGCATACTTTTGAGTCCACCAAAGGTCAGTAAAAAAATAGTTTTATTGAGCGATTCTCTTACAGGTTTGATCCCCGATTGTCTGATAGCATCGGCGATATGTTTTTCGAGTCTCTCTAATTCTTTTTTTTCCATCCCGATCACCTAAAAAATAAAATTAATGTGATGATAAGTGCATTACTGAGTAGAACGGTTAGGAAAAAGGTTATCGTCCAGCGAGTCAGCTTTTGTTGTGTTTTTTGATGTCGTTTTTTTTCATCATCCAGTTCTTGCCTTAAATGTGAGTATCGTTCACTGAAATCATTCAGAAGTTTTTGACTGGCGTTAAGCGTGCTGAGTTGATGATTGACTTCTAAGTTCCATTTTCGGAGGTTGTGGCGCAGTTCTTGGTCAATACGGGTGACATCATCCTGTAAACGTTCTGTGAGCGTTTTTCTCGGTGAAAGATGGAGTGATTCAGCGAGGATTTCACGTGCTTTGTTGGTGATAGTTTTATTTTCTCGTTCAGCAATGATTTGAAGTTTATCTTTGAGATCATCTTCAATTCTAAAGCTCACCGTTGTTGTTTTTTTGCTCTC
>NZ_VPEN01000133.1:0-1213 GCF_013417135.1 Acinetobacter sp. YH16051
TGCCTTACCGACTTTGACACTTAAACGAGCAATCGCCATTAGGTTTTATCCTGTTCCTTTTTTCGGTTACGTTCTTTTTTAAACGCTCTTTGATCAAGTATCGAAGCCCACATCATAATGATGATAATTAGCGGTGCTGCGATCACGCCAAAACTAATATCTTTGATTTTTCCCAATACCTGTTTTAGTTGCATGCTGTTGCTCCTAGCTTTGGTACTTCTTTTTTTCATTCAATTTTCAATTGAACGAAAAAAAGAAGTTTCAGGGTTTTAGGGATGAAGTCCCTAACGTGCTTAGGTTTCTCAATGAAATTGAGAAACGTCTAAGCGCGCCATCAATTTTTTGATGGAAGTACAGGCGACAATCTCTAGAACGACTTTAACAAAATTGCGTACCTTGGACGTAATTATTTTGTTATCGTTCTTTGAGTATTGAGCCTGTGCTTTTGCGGTATATGAATTAAGGAATTGAATATGAATAATGATTGGCTGTCTGAAAAAATTACCTACATTTCTGCTTTAAAGAATCCCAGTGATGCACAAAAGCTTTTATTAGAATTAGCTCAAATCCAATACCGTACTCCCGACCAAGAGAAAAAATTGAATGCCTTGATCAAAGCTGAAAAAGCCATAGATCGAGCGAATAAACAGAAGATAGCAGTCAGAAAATTACTGAATGCAGAAAAGGAAGCTGAACGAAAAGCTCGTACACGTCATCTCATTCAATTAGGCGCACTTTTTGAAATTGCTAACCTTGATCAGCGTGACCCAGCCGAATTACTTGGAATTCTGCTTAAAACTGCTGAAATAGACCCAAATGATATGAAATGGCAAATTTGGAAGGATTTAGGATTAGAAGTTCTCAAACAACGTAAAAATAATTCAAATTAATTATAAGCTAAGCTAGATCAGCAATAAATTAAGTTATGATTTAACAAATCATTATGAGATTTCATAGGACAATTAATGAAAAAGTTTATCTTAGGACTCTGTCTATCTTTACCAATTCTCTCTCATGCAGCACCTAAATGGGAACTTGCTAATGTATTCATCACAAACAAAGATAAAGGTGAACCGTACCGGGTTTGTCGGAGAGTTTTTTATTTAAGTTAGGCCACCTGACCTAACGGGTTAATCTTATCATAGTACATTGCTTCAAAATCAAAAGGTGATACATAACCTAGTGCACTATGTACACGCTCTTTATTGAACCA
>NZ_VPEN01000134.1:0-1196 GCF_013417135.1 Acinetobacter sp. YH16051
CATCAATCACTGTCAATTCAGAGCATCCCGAATGGGGGCGAACTATTGGCATCTGCTTCATGAGCGAAGCGAAAGAAAAAGCACATGAGCGAAGCGAATTCATAGTTGCTTTTGATCTTGCTTTTGCTTTTGAAACGACACGAGCGAAGCGAGTGCCATAGCCTTTGATTTTGCTTTTTTCCCTTTTTTTAATATTTTAAATATTTTAAATATTTTCGGGTCGTTTTTCGCCTATATAATCAATAACTTACAATCTTAAAAACGACATTTTGACTACTAACTACGACATTTTGACTACTAACTACGACATTTTGACTACTTAAAAACGACATTTTGACTACTAACTACGACATCTTGACTTTGTGTCGTAATAAGACATAATTGGATTGTGTCGTATAATTATAGAAGCGGATAATGAAAAATGAATTAGTAGTGAAATCAAATCAAGTTATTGAGGCTAGTTATCGTCTCTCTGTTGTTGAACAACGTGTTGTTTTATCAGCTATTGACAAGATACCTAAAATGTGTGAAGTGTCAGATGATGAAATTTATACTGTCAGTGTCCAAGACTTACAGGCTTTAGGGGTACATGAAAAAACAGCTTACAGAGACTTGAAAGAAGCTGTAAACCGCCTGTACGAGCGTTCTATCAGCCTAGATATTGACGATAAACTAATAAAAATGCGTTGGGTTCAACGTATAGAGTTTACAGAAAATCAGAGCATTGTTGCTCTTAGGTTTTCTAAGGATATATTGCCATTTATATCAAATGTAAAAGCTAATTTCACCCAATATATGCTATCTGAAGTATCAAAAATGCAAGGTGCTTATTCTGTCCGAGTGTATGAATTATTAGTTCAATACAAGGCAACTGGTGAGCGTTCTATTTCCATTGAAGATTTTAGATTTATGCTCGATTTAGGTACTAGGTATAAGCAATTCAATGACCTGTTAAAGCGAGTTATTGAGCCATCTGTAGACGAAATTAACGAACAATCAGATTTAAAAATTACAGCAACACCCCAAAAAACAGGGCGTAAATTCACTCATATAAAATTTACGATTAAGCAGAAACAAAAACCTAAGACACTAGACCCGAAACGAGATCCAAATACACCAGATTTCTTTATTCCTATGACCGATGCACAACGTCATTTGTTTGCTAATAAAATGTCTGAAATGCCCGAAATGTCTAA
>NZ_VPEN01000135.1:0-1188 GCF_013417135.1 Acinetobacter sp. YH16051
ATAATGAATTAAATATTGCAGAAAATGTGGCAGTGCCACAGCAAGAAACTACAGCATACCACACCCAAACGCTACAGCATGCCACGTTGCAAAATGTGACAGTGCCACAACCCAAAAAACGTAGTTTATTTGGCCGTGTGCTGAATGCCGTATTTGATAATGATTGAGTTATAAGGGAGAAAAGTCATGCCAAAATTGAAAGATATTGCTCTGGGTATTGTGGTTGCTCCTGTACTGATCCCAATCATGCTGATTGCGTCTTACCAGGATAAAAAGGCGCTAAAGAAAGACCTAAATAAACGCCAAAAAGAAAAAGCCCAGGCATCCTGAGTATTCAATTGATCTAATCAAAGTCGTGAAACATTGATCAAAGAATAGGCGTGGAACAGGAAAAATCATAAAAAAAGCCCGAACAGGGATGTTCGGGCTATCAAATAGAAACTACAGCATTGATTTCTATAGATAATTATAACGCATTTCGCATAAGGTGTATTATGTTAATTTTAGGGAAAATAAATAATTATTAGCTTAAGGCCCACTACCCAATCCTGTAATTAGCCAATCAGATTGAGGAGATTTTTTCACAAGAGTAATAAATAAAATATAGTCACCTACTGGACTGCCAGCATCATCTATATGCACGATTTTAACTTTTACCATCACTGAAATAATTTTATAAAATTCTTGATAATACTCAGGTCTACTTTCCGCTGAATCATCATTAATTCTTATTATTTCTAAAATTTTTGAGTCTTTGAAAGAAAGAAATCTTTCAGGACTTTTTAAGTCTTCATATAATTGCGCATCAGGCCAAACATATTTGATTGCTGATTTTCGATCATGTTTAGCAAGTGAATTTAAGAAAAGTATCGTTGTCTGTTTTGCCATTTCATTGTCATAATTCAATTTCTGTTTATATGAATTAAAGATCAGAATTAAACATAGACCTACAAGCAAAATTCCTACTTTTATAATTTTTGGGCGATTTACCATTCTTTTTGAAAACCCTTTCTAACTGCTAATGTTTAACCTTATCAATAAAGTCAGGCACTTATTTAACATAATGGCTGTTATACGAAATAAAAAAAAACCTAGGCACTGCCTAGGTCTTAAATTTAAAAAAATACATAAAGATTAAGGCGCATGACACTTCAATCAAGCTATATTAATAATTACATACCATAGAAA
>NZ_VPEN01000136.1:0-1182 GCF_013417135.1 Acinetobacter sp. YH16051
GTACCAGCGTACGGCCCACAGAATGATGTCACGCTGAAAATGCCGGCCTTTGAATGGGTTCATGTGCAGCTCCATCAGCAAAAGGGGATGATAAGTTTATCACCACCGACTATTTGCAACAGTGCCAAGCGCGGTGTCCGGAATTTCAGGTTTGTGTCTCTACAAAGACTAACTATCAGAAAAACTCATCGAGCATCAAATGAAACTGCAATTTATTCATATCAGGATTATCAATACCATATTTTTGAAAAAGCCGTTTCTGTAATGAAGGAGAAAACTCACCGAGGCAGTTCCATAGGATGGCAAGATCCTGGTATCGGTCTGCGATTCCGACTCGTCCAACATCAATACAACCTATTAATTTCCCCTCGTCAAAAATAAGGTTATCAAGTGAGAAATCACCATGAGTGACGACTGAATCCGGTGAGAATGGCAAAAGCTTATGCATTTCTTTCCAGACTTGTTCAACAGGCCAGCCATTACGCTCGTCATCAAAATCACTAGCATCAACCAAACCGTTATTCATTCGTGATTGCGCCTGAGCGAGACGAAATACGCGATCGCTGTTAAAAGGACAATTACAAACAGGAATCGAATGCAACCGGCGCAGGAACACTGCCAGCGCATCAACAATATTTTCACCTGAATCAGGATATTCTTCTAATACCTGGAATGCTGTTTTCCCGGGGATCGCAGTGGTGAGTAACCATGCATCATCAGGAGTACGGATAAAATGCTTGATGGTCGGAAGAGGCATAAATGCCGTCAGCCAGTTTAGTCTGACCATCTCATCTGTAACATCATTGGCAACGCTACCTTTGCCATGTTTCAGAAACAACTCTGGCGCATTGGGCTTCCCATACAATCGATAGATTGTCGCACCTGATTGCCCGACATTATCGCGAGCCCATCTATACCCATATAAATCAGCATCCAGGTTGGAATTTAATCGCGGCCTCGAGCAAGACGTTTCCCGTTGAATATGGCTCATAACACCCCTTGTATTACTGTTTATGTAAGCAGACAGTTTTATTGTTCATGATGATATATTTTTATCGGCACTGTTGCAAATAGTCGGTGGTGATAAACTTATCATCCCCTTTTGCTGATGGAGCTGCACATGAACCCATTCAAAGGCCGGCATTTTCAGCGTGACATCATTCTGTGGGCCGTACGCTGGTA
>NZ_VPEN01000137.1:0-1175 GCF_013417135.1 Acinetobacter sp. YH16051
GGCTTGATAGCCTAGATATAAAATTATTAAAAGAATCAGCAGTCCAAAAGCTATCATCCCCCATAGGATGTGTGTTGCTCTCTGGTTGCCCAATTTTTCCGTCAAAAGGCTCTGCAACTGACTCTCTATTGTCTCTCTCTGCCCCTCTATCGCTTGCTGTACTTGGTGTTGAATGCTGTTCTGCAGGAGCTTTTCGTCGATTCTGAGGCTCTGCAACTGCTTGTTGACTTGAGCCTGTAGAGCGTGAATTGAGGTTGAAAACGAATCTATGCTCGATTTCACTTTTGATATTTCCGATAGGTCTATATTCGCTAACTGCGTTTGCAGTGCGTCTATTTGCTCCGTATAGCTCGCTGTTAGCGATTTTATGGCTTTGGGTGATAGATTCCCTATTTCGGTCAAAATCGCCCTGAGATGCGATTTTATGGCCGATGTTGTCTGCTGTACTTCGTTTAAAAGTATAGTGCTGTTGGTGATAGGTCTCTCGCTTTGCTCGATAGTCATCTCGAACGTTTTCAGCGTTTCGGAGAGCTGTTGCAAGCTCTGCTGTAGTTGGTCGGCTTTCTGCTGCTGCTCTGAGATGCTCTGAATAAGCGTTAATTTCGAATTGTTCATGATAAAAGTCGCCTCTAAGTCGATGTCTTTTGCCACTTTTCAAAGTGGCAGTTAAGTATTCTTTACTTTGTTTGACCGATGCGATTCCTTCCAGTTGCTCAATACACTGGACAATATCTGCTCTGTTTTTTACTGTCAGAGTCCTTAAAAATGTTTGTACGTAGTTATCAACGAGCTTGCCAAACTGCTTTTTTGTAAGCGCCTCAAGATCTTGACCTGTAAAAATATTTTTAGCTTGAGCGTTGAGTTTTGCGACATAGTTTGGCTCTTGTGTCGTTTTCATCAAAAGCAGATCATCGGGGCGTGACCACTGGTACTTTGTGTTGAAGTAATCACGTAAAGAATCAAAATGCTTTTCATGGCCGGGTGGGGCAATATTGAGTGATTTACCGCTTTGAATATCTAGGCGTGGTGCTAGAACGTGGATATGCTTCGAGCCGTCATCGTCTGTGTGAAGCACGGCAAAAAGGTGGTACTGTGAGGGATCTAGTCCCGAAAAAGCATGCTTTTCAAACTCGTCTAAGACTTCTTTTATTTGTTCATCTGTCGGACTGTCTTCT